>CAZUKI010000248.1:0-3760 GCA_964620785.1 uncultured Aestuariivirga sp. | reverse complement strand
GTATACATCTTGACCGATGGTGGCAGCCTGCGGCGCGCCACCACTTCCTTCTGGTCGTCCAGCAGCGAGATCTTGATGCCATCGACCTTCGCCACATTGGCATTGATCATCGCAAGGCAGGTCTCGAGCGTCCGGGTGAAATCGTTGCTTCCCCAATAGCCCTTGAGTGCCGGATCAAACATCTCGCCGAGCCAGTGCAGGATGACGGGCTTGTCGGCCTCGGCGAGCACGCGTGAATAAACCTTGATGTAGTCATCCGGCGAACGCGCCACCTTCACCAGTGCCCGGCTCGCCATCAGGATGACGCGGCCGTTGAGCTTCTGGACGGCATGAAGCTGTTCGAGATAGGCCCGTACGACATCATCGGTCGTCTCTGCATCCTTTGGTGCGAGATGGTCCGTGCCGACACCCGAAGCGATTTGGCCGGCGCGGGCGCCTGCCGCTTCCAGCGACCGGCGAATGAGTTCAAGCGCATTGGGCCAGTCCAGCCCCATGCCGCGTTGCGACGTATCCATCGCCTCGGCAATGCCGAAGCCGAGGTCCAGCAGGCGCCTGCGATAGGCCAGCGTTCCCTTCCAGTCGATGGCGGGCGCAGCACTCGGGTCCGTCGCCGAACTCGCATCGGCGACAACATGGGCCGCCGCAAAGGCAATGCGCTGAAAGGGTGCCTTTGGTTTGCGTTCCGGCAGCGGATCAGCCAGCAGCTTGTAGGTGTCACCGGGCAGATTGATTTTCATGTTCAATACCTCACCGTCATCAAACCGCCATCGGCGCGCACCACCTGACCGACGGTGTAGGGTATGAGACCCTGCGCCATCGTCACCGCAATCCGTGCCACGTCCTCAGGTTCGCCAAAACGCTTGATGACCGTCAGCCCGCCTTCGATCAGCGTGTCGTATTTCCCGCGCGATGGTGCTGTCATGTCGGTTGCGATGAAGCCGGGCTGGATTTCATAGACGCCAATGCCTTCATCCGAGAGGCGGCTCGCGAAGAGCTTGGTGATCATGGCCGCTCCCGCCTTGGAGATGCAGTACTCGCCGCGCTGGATCGAAGCCGCCTCAGCATTCGTCGAGGTGATGTTGATGATCGAGCGATGGCTTTTGGAGGGAGAACCGCGAAGCCGCCTGGCAAAGGCCTGGGTCAGGAAGAAGGTGCCGCGCGTATTGACGCTGATGCAGCGGTCAAAACTTTCCTGCGTCACGTCGAGAAGGTCACCGCGTGAGAGCACCGAGACGCCGGCATTGTTGACAAGCGTGGTAAGCGGGCCGCCAAGTGCTGCCGCAGCCTCTTCGAGTAAGCGCTGGTGCGCATCCGGCTTTGCGATGTCGGCGACAATCGCTGCTGCCTTCCGGCCCTTTGCGGTGATGGCTTGCGCAACCTGCGACAGGGCGCCGCCATCCTCGATGTCTGAAACAGCAACATCAAATCCGGCATCAGCCATAGCGAGAGCAATCGCCTTGCCGATGCCACGCCGTGCGCCGGTAACCAGCACCTTACTCATCAGGTATTTCCTTTCATCAGTGTTTCCGGCGTGCAGACAATGCGCAGCAGCGAATCGACATTGAAGGCGCCGCGCTTCTTCAGCGCCTCCTCGCTCATCATTTCACGGCCATAGACGATCTCGCCGGTATAGCGGTTGTTGAGATAGTGGAAGCCGAGCCCGGCAAGGGCAATCAGCACCTGCACCGGATCGAGGTTCGGCCGAAAGTGCCCCGCAGCGACACCGCGCTTCAGGACGCCACGCATCCGCTCGATGAACGGCCGGTTCATGTCATCCATCAGCGTTGATGTCTTGAGATGGCGCGCCTTGTGAAGGTTCTCGCTGTTGACCAGCGTGATGAACTCGGGATTGGCAAGATAATAGGCCCAGGTGAATTCCATGAGGCGGCGTAGCGCTGTCACGGGATCGTCGGCCTCGATGTTGAGGGCGGTCTCCGCTAGCCGGAAATCACCATAGGCATCCTCCAAGGTGCGGCGGAACAGGGCCTCCTTGTTGCCGAAATAGTGATAGAGCATGCGCTTGTTGGACCTGGCTTTCGCTGCGATCTTGTCAACGCGGGCGCCGCCGAGGCCGTGGCGGGCAAATTCATGCTTTGCCGCCTGCAGGATGCGCTTCTGCGTGGCGACGGGATCCCGTGGCAGTATCTCCTTGGCGCGGGGCACGACTTGCCTCTTGAAATAACCAGTTAGTTATTTATAAGGGAAATGGCAGGGCAAGGCAAGTGGTGCATCATGGCTGAAGGATATGACTACATCATCGTGGGCGGCGGGTCCGCGGGTTGCGTCATCGCGGCGCGGCTGTCGGAAATGCCTGACGCCAGGATCCTGCTGATCGAGGCGGGCCCCAAGGACACCGATCCCTTCATTCACTTGCCAGTCGGCTTCTTTAAGATGACAGGGGGTGGCCTCACCTGGGGCTACCAGACATCGCCGCTTGTCCACGCCAACAACCGCACGGCCGTCTATCCCCAGGCTCGCGTGCTTGGCGGTGGTTCATCGATCAATGCCCAGGTCTACACGCGCGGCATTCCGGAAGACTATGACCGCTGGGCCAAGGAGCTTGGCTGCAAGGGCTGGAGCGCCAAGGACCTGCAGCCGTACTTCGTGAAATCGGAAGGCAATGCGCGGCTTGGTGGCAAGGACCACGGCATCGACGGGCCGCTCGGCGTATCGGACCTGCGCAGCTCAAGTCCTCTTTCCCATGCCTATGTCCAGGGCTGCATGGAATTTGGAATGCCCTACAACCCGGATTTCAATTCCGGAAAGCAGGAAGGCGCCGGGCTCTACCAGACAACGACGCGCAATGGCCGGCGTTGCAGCGCCGCCGTGGGCTATCTGCGCCCTGCCATGAAGCGGCCGAACCTCACGGTGCGAACTGACCTCTTCGTGCAGCAGCTGGTCATCGAAAAGGGCAGGGCGGTCGGCGTCGATGTGATCGAGGGAACCCTCACACGCCGCATCAACGCTTCCAGCGAAGTCATTGTGACAGCAGGAGCAATCGGTTCGCCAAAACTGCTCATGCTGTCCGGCATCGGCAATGCCAAGCACCTGAAATCGGTGGGCGTCGAAGCCCGGCACCAACTGCCGGGCGTTGGTGAAAACCTCCACGACCATTTTTCAACCGATGTGACCTGGGTGCTGAACGGCGCCCATTCTTACGACAAATACAAGAAGCTTCATTGGCAGGCCTGGGCGGGGTTGCAGTATCTCCTGTTCCGCAGCGGCCCGGTGTCGTCCAGCATTGTCGAGGCGGGCGCATTCTGGTGGGGTGACCGCAAGGAAAAAGTGCCGGACCTGCAGTTCCACTTCCTGCCGGGCGCCGGAGTCGAGGAAGGCGTGGGCTCGGTGCCAGGCGGCAATGGCGCGACCTGCAATTCCTACCATACCAGGCCGCGTTCACGTGGCTGTGTGAGGCTGCGGTCCAGCAATCCCGCTGACGCTCCCGAGATCGATCCCAATTCGCTCGCCGAACCCTATGATCTCGACCGTCACATCGAAGGTATCAAGGTCACCCAGGCGGTTGGCCAGACCCACGCCATGAAAAGGTTCGTGGACCGCGAGCACTTCCCGGGCCCCGGCGTCAAGACAAAATCGGACTATATCGCCATTGCCCGCGCCAATGCGCGCTCGTCCTACCATCCCGTCGGCACCTGCAAGATGGGCACCGACAACATGGCGGTCGTTGACACCCAGTGCCGGGTACGTGGCATCGATGGCCTGCGCGTCTGCGACAGTTCCATCATGCCGGAGGTGGTTTCCT
>CAZUKI010000247.1:0-3781 GCA_964620785.1 uncultured Aestuariivirga sp. | reverse complement strand
GCCAGCATGAGCAGGAACGGCACGACAAAGAGACCGGCATAGAAGTGCCAGCGCCAGACGGCGCGGTAGAGGCGGCCGGACGGCACAACGCCCCCTGCCGCGACAGAGTTGGAAATAGACATGATGGATCCTCAATTGAAATGATGGTCCTCGCCCGCGAAGGCGAGTTCGAACGTCAGTCAGATGTGAGGATCAGGCGGGCGGACCTCGCCCGGTGATGGGCGCTGTCAAAGCATCGGGGCGGGCCCGTTCCATGTGCAGGAAGGAATATGAGACGCGCTCCGGCACCACTTGCCGGTCGATTGGGTCCGCAAGCAGGTCGGGAAGGTCCGCAGCCCTTGGCAGGCCGGGAGCCACGCAGAGCACGCAGTCCGCGCAGCTCTTGTGCTGGTCCGGCACGGGCAGGCCCTGGTCGAGGCAGCGGTTGACCTGCACATCGCGCCACAGGGCCGCCTCGGCGGCCGACACAGGCGACGGCAGGACCTGCAGCAGCACGGGCACAAGAAAGGCCAGGGTCACAAGCCAGCTTGTGACGCGGCGCAAAAGTCTTGATCCCGGGGCGGACATGCCCTCAATTTTGCACCGGGAAGGCCCCCGAGCCATGTCACAAAATGTAGCAGTTCCGGGCCTTTGGCTGGTCCCTTGCTTTCCCGGCGCCGTTCCGCCATAAGCCCGCTCAACCAAAGGCATCTGGCCGGTGGCTGAACGGAAGGTCTGGGCAACCAGATAGGGAGAAGCAAGTGCTCCCGGCTTCCCGTGTTACCGCTCTTGTCTGACCGGTCTTTTCAACCTTTCTCTCCGAAGGGTCTTCGAAAAGAGGCTTCGCGCCGGTGCCTTGGGAACGTTGAGAAAGGAAAGCCAAGCATGGCATTTTATGAACATGTGTTCCTGGTCCGCCAGGACGCAACCACTGCCCAGGTCGATGGGCTGGTGGAACACTACAAGGGCCTGATCGCCGCTGGCGGCGCCAAGGTCGAGAAGGTGGAAAACTGGGGCGTGAAGTCCCTCACCTACCGCATCAAGAAGAACCGCAAGGCCCACATGGTGCTCTTCAACATCTCGGGCCCCTATGCACCGGTCGCCGAAATGGAACGCCAGGAGTCGATCTCCGAGGACGTGATCCGCTTCATGACGGTGCGCGTCGAGGAACTTGAGGGTGGACCGTCGGCCATGATGCGCCGCTCCGAGCGCCGCCGCGATGACGAAGAAACCACCGAGGAGTTCAACTGATGGCTGAAGCACAAGCCCGCAGGCCGTTTTTCCGCCGCAGGAAAACCTGCCCGTTCTCCGGCGCCAACGCCCCGAAGATCGACTACAAGGATGTCCGCATGCTGCAGCGCTACATTTCCGAGCGCGGCAAGATTGTCCCGTCCCGCATTTCCGCAGTCTCGACCAAGAAGCAGCGTGAACTCGCACAGGCGATCAAGCGCGCCCGCTTCCTTGGCCTGCTGCCTTACGTGATCGGTTAAGGAGGACGAAATGGAAGTCATTCTTCTCGAACGCGTCTCCAAGCTCGGCCACATGGGCGAGGTGGTGAAGGTCAAGGAGGGCTATGCCCGCAACTTCCTTCTCCCCCGCGGCAAGGCGCTGCGCGCCAACGAGGCCAACAAGGCCAAGTTCGAAGCCCAGCGTGCAACTCTCGAGGCCAGGAACGCCGACGCCCGCAAGGGTGCGGAAGCCGAAGCCAAGAAGGTTGATGGCAAGACATTCGTCATCATCCGCCAGGCCGGTGAATCGGGCCAGCTCTACGGCTCGGTCTCTCCGCGTGACATCGCTGATGCGGCATCTGCTGCAACCGGCGTTGCCGTGCACCGCAACAATGTGGAACTGCTGAGCCCCATCAAGGCCATCGGCATCCACACGGTGGCTGTTGCCCTTCACCCGGAAGTCTCGGTCAACGTTCAGGTGAACGTCGCCCGCTCCGAGGATGAAGCCGCAGCCCAGGCACGCGGTGAAGTGCTCACCGGTCCCGCCTCTGATCGCGCCGAAGTGCGCGCCCAGGCTGAAGCCCTCTTCGAGGAAGCCGAAGCCGAACGCGCCGCCGAGGAAGCACAAGGTTGATGACACGGGGCTGACCCCGCGTCACTTGCAGACCCAACTCTACGTGCAGACATTGAAACCGCCCGGCGCAAACCGGGCGGTTTTTCATTGCGCCCTTGCCGCGAAGGCAATCACTTTCACGGCGCGAGCAACACCTAGAGTTTCTTCTCGGTGCAATTGATGCCGGGCAAGGCCACCTGCTCATAGGAGTTGACGGCGTGTTTCTGGCGCAGGTCGGTGCAGATGGGCAGCGGTTTCACCTTTGGAGACGGCACGCCTTCGGTCAGTTCCTCAAGGGGCTGGGCTTCATGGAAGAAGTTGTCATGGCCCTCCCAGTTGAGCGCCAGCGCCGCACCCGGGACAAACTGCGCCCCTAGCCAAAGCAGCACGGCCAAGCCAGACTGCAAAAAGCGATGACTCACGCACCCCTTCCCGATGCATCGACGCATTTTCACCTGCCCGCATTCCAGCGCTGGGCCGGATATGTCGCACTGTGCATCGGCATGTTCATGGCGATCCTCGACATCCAGGTTGTTGTCACCTCGCTCCATGTCATCGAAGCGGATCTTGGCATCGGCCCCGAGCGCATGAGCTGGGTCCAGACATCCTATCTCATTGCCGAGGTCATCGCCATTCCGATCATCGGCCTGCTCATGCGCGTCTTTGCCAAACGCAGGCTTTTCGCCATCGCCATCCTGCTCTTTACCGTTGCCTCCGCCGGCTGTGCGGCAAGCCACGGCTTCTGGGACCTGATGGCCTGGCGCGTGCTCCAGGGCTTTGCCGGCGGCGTGCTGATCCCGCTCGTCTTCTCGGCCGTCTTCCTCATGTTTCCAAAGGGCATCGAGCAGACGCTGGCCACCACGGTGGGCGGTTTCCTGGCCATCCTCGCGCCGACGCTGGGGCCCCTCATTGGTGGCTGGATCACCGAGAACACCTCCTGGCACTGGGTTTTCCTCATCAACATCGCGCCCGGCATTCTCGCTCTTGCGGTGGGCCTTTTCGCCCTGCCCAAGGAACTGCCCAACTGGCGTGTGCTGCGCGAACTCGACTGGTTGACGCTCATTGCCTTCGGGCTTTCGCTGGCCTTTCTCATCATCGGCCTCAAGGAGGCGCCAAAACACGGTTGGCTCAGCACCACGGTGATCGGCTGTTTCCTCGTCTCGGTGATCTGTCTCGTGCTGTCGGTCAGGCGCCCCGCCTCGGCCATTCACTTCTACCTGCTGCGCGACCGCGCCCTGGCCTTCGGCTGCGCCATCAGCTTCATCTTCGGCTTCGTGCTGTTCTCGACGGTCTATATCCTGCCCGTCTTCCTCGCCTTCGTGCGCGGCCACGGTCCTCTCGACATCGGCCTCATCACCGTGGTCATGGGCATCACCCAGATCATCGTGTCGCCCTTCATCGTGCAGATCGACCGTTACTTCGACGCACGGCTCCTGACTGCCATCGGCTTTGCGGCCTTCGCCGCGGGTCTCGGTCTCGATGCCGTCCTCACCATCAATTCCGATTACAACGAGGTATTCTGGCCGCAGGTCATCCGCGGCGCCTTCGTGATGTTCTGCATCCTTCCCTCCATCCGCATTGCCCTTGCCCTGCAGCCGCTGGCCCAGGTCAATGACGCCTCGGGCCTGTTCAACGTGGTGCGCAACATCGGAGGCGCCATCGGCATCGCCATCATGGATACAGTGATGTTCAGCAAGGGCCCGGAATATGGCGACTGGCTGCTCGATCTCATCAAGAGCAA
>CAZUKI010000246.1:0-3795 GCA_964620785.1 uncultured Aestuariivirga sp. | reverse complement strand
AAGGCCAGGGAGCAAATACTCAAATCGCTCGCCGATGGGACCGTTGATATTCTGATCGGCACCCATGCCCTGTTTCAAGAGGGGGTGGACTTCAAGGACCTGGGGCTTGTGCTGATCGATGAGCAGCACCGCTTCGGTGTCCACCAGCGGATGGCCCTGCAAGCCAAGGCAGGCCAAAGCCCTGACCTCCTGGTCATGACAGCAACGCCCATTCCACGCACGCTTGCACTTACGGCTTATGGTGACATGGATGTCTCGCGGCTCGCCGAGAAGCCACCTGGCCGCAAGCCCATCGAAACCCGCGTCATGCCGCTTTCGCGTATCGATGAGGTTGTGTCGGGTCTGGGCCGCATCGCGGCGCAAGGTGGGCGCGCCTATTGGGTCTGCCCGCTCGTTGAGGAAAGCGAACTGGTGGATCTTGCAGCGGCGGAGGACCGGGCCAAACACCTGGCAAGCGCATTTCCGGGCAAGGTCGGCCTCATCCACGGCAGGATGAAGGGCGCGGACCGTGATGCCGTCATGGCTGACTTCAAGGCTGGCACCATCACCATTCTCGTATCCACGACCGTTATCGAAGTTGGTGTTGACGTCCCCGAGGCGGTTATCATGGTCATTGAAAATGCCGAGCGCTTTGGCCTCGCCCAGTTGCACCAGTTGCGCGGCCGTGTCGGGCGTGGCTCGGGGCAATCCCATTGCCTCCTGCTCTACCAGGAGCCGCTGGGAGAAACCGCCAAGTCGCGGTTGGAAATCATGCGCTCGACGGAAGATGGCTTCATCATCGCGGAAGAAGATCTACGGCTGCGAGGTGCCGGGGAAGTGCTCGGAACGCAGCAGTCCGGCCTTCCTGAATTCAGGTTGGCGGACATCACGGTGCATGCCGAACTTCTGGCTGCGGCTCGCGATGATGCACAGCTCATTCTTGGCCGCGATCCAAAACTGCAATCACCTCGGGGTGAAGCGCTGCGTCACCTTCTGTATCTTTTTGAGCGCGATGAAGCGATCAGGTTGCTGACCGCCGGCTAGACCTGCCCTTGCGCTTGGCGGGCCGGACCGCGGTTGACGCCAGGAGACGGCCAGCCGCTGTCTTGTCAGGGAAAACCAGGCCCATTGAGATCACCAGCTTGAGCCCGTCCTCGACCGACATGTCGAGAATTTGCACGTTGCCCTCATCGACAAAGACAACATATCCACCAGTCGGGTTTGGTGTCGTTGAGACGTAAACAGCATACATGCGCCTGCCGGCCTCGAGCCCGATCTGCGCGCCGTCGATTTCCCGCGATACGAATGCGATGGTCCACATGCCGGAATGGGGCCATTCGACCAGGCAGACATATTTGAAGTTCGAACCCTTCTGGGAGAACAGAGTCTCGAAAATCTGCTTCGAGCCCTTGTAGATGGACCGCACGACCGGCGTGCGCTGCACCACCCGGTCCCACCAGCCCAAAACAGTGCGCCCGACGAGGTTGGCACCCAGGGCGCCCACGGCCGTGATGATGAGGAAGGCGAAGACGAGGCCCGTTCCCGGCACCTTGAATGGCAGGTAGTTGTCCGGATTGTAGTTGAACGGGAGGAGTGGCTTCACCCAGCTGTCAAAGAAGGAAATGAACCAGATCGTCGCCCAGACGGTGATGACCACCGGCGCGATGATGACGATGCCTGTAAAGAAATAGGTTCGGACCCTGCCCAGGAACGGTGTCTTGGGAGGCAGGGGGGGCTCGTTGGTAATCCCGTCCGTCATGGCGCTTGATTGCATGATGGCGTGATTTGCGGCAATAGGCCAGTTCCATGCCTTTTTATCGCTACTTCTTCCTGTCCCTGGGATGGTTATGCGTCGCCCTGGGGGCGGTCGGCATCATCCTGCCGGTACTTCCGACGACGCCCTTCCTGCTGATTGCCGTCTGGGCCTTCAGCAAGTCCTCGCCTGAATTGGCCAACAAGATCCGCAGCCACCCACGCTTTGGTTCCTATATCCGTCACTGGCAGGATCATGGCGTCATTCCGACCCAGGCCAAGGTGCTGGCCATCGCCATGATGTCCGGCGCGGGCGTCTATCTCGTGCGCTATAGCAGTGCGCCGGCATGGGCGGCCTATGGCGCCTGCGCCGTGATGCTCGCCCTGGCAGTCTATATTGTGACGCGGCCTGGCCAGCCACCCCTCGCCTAGCGCGAGGTCACGACTACGCCGCAACTGAAAGTGGACGTTACTGGGGATCCTGGGTGTTGACGGGGTATTGGTCGGCCCAGACGCGTGCACGGGCTTCCGACTCTAGCCGTGTCTCTTCGTCAACGCTGGCGCGCAACTCATCGTAACGGGCGATGATGCGGGCGTGCTCGTCCTTGCGGGCATTCTCGCGGGCCAGCACATACCACATCAGGGCACGGGTTTCGCTCTTCTCCACGGTCTTGCCGGACCAGTAGAGTTCACCAAGATAGGCTTCCGCCTCCGGATCCCGCTTTTTTGCGGCGGCGGTCAGCCACTTCAGGCCCTGCTGCTCGTTCTTCTTCATGCCTTCGCCACGGATGTTCATGACGCCAAGGGCGTACTGAGCTCCAGGGTGGCCAAAGGTCGAGGCTATGCGCAGGAACTGCTTGGCGGCGAGTTCCGGGTTGGCTTCGATGCCAGCGTCCGGAATGCCACTGCGCAGATAATTGGCAAGGCGCAACTGGCTGTCCACGACAATTCGCAGCCGGCCGCCGTTCAGGTCGTCGGGTGCATAGCCGCCCACAACACGCTCATAGTAGGAATGGGCGATTGCCGGGTCACGCTGCACGCCAAGTCCCAGCCGGAACATGTGGGCCAAATACCAGTCAGCCACCGGGCTTCCATCTTCGGAAGCCTTGCGGAAGTGACCAGCTGCCTTTTCGTAGTTGCCGGCGATATAGGCCTTGCGACCCCTCTTTACCTCATCGGTAAGGAAGGGAATCCTGATCTCCGGCAGCTTGAGTTTTGGCGCAGCGGGGAAAAACTGGAAGAAGCCGGCACCCTCGCCCTCTTCCTGGGCGTGTGCCGGAACCGCAGACAGCGTCACCAGACAGGCAAGCGTGGCCAGCCCAAACATGGGCCCCTGCCACAACTGCCGATTGGCACGACTATATGTCGGCGTACGCGACACCTTCTTTTGATCCTCCAGGATGTGTAACGGCCCCGCTAACGGCCGGTCCGACGGACTGGGCGTATTTCCACAGGGCGCCGGAACCATAGCCATGTTCGCGTGGCTTCCAGGCTTTTTTGCGTTCGGAAAATTCCTTTTCCGAGACATTGCAGGTCAAGGTACCCTCGACCGCGTCAAGGTTAATGATGTCGCCATCCTTCAGGAGCGCGATGGGGCCACCGGCCTGGGCTTCCGGGCCAACGTGACCCACGCAGAAACCGCGAGTCGCGCCAGAGAATCGGCCGTCGGTGATGAGGGCCATCTTTTCTCCCATGCCCTGGCCATAAAGGGCGGCGGTGGTTGCCAGCATCTCGCGCATGCCCGGCCCACCCTTCGGGCCTTCGTAGCGGATGACCAGCACTTCGCCTTCCTTGTACTGGCGCTTGGACACGGCTTCGAAGCAAGCTTCTTCCGAATCAAAGCACCGGGCAGGTCCGGAGAACTTGAGGTTCTTCATCCCGGCAACTTTCACGATGGCACCCTCGGGGGCGAGGTTGCCCTTGAGGCCGACGACACCGCCGGTCTTGGTGATGGGCTTGTTGGCCGGGTAAACGACGTCCTGGTCTGGATTC
This sequence comes from uncultured Aestuariivirga sp., assembly GCA_964620785.1. GTDB lineage: Bacteria > Pseudomonadota > Alphaproteobacteria > Rhizobiales > Aestuariivirgaceae > Aestuariivirga. Next base: position 72 of record CAZUKI010000246.1, on the reverse strand, counting down.
CACTTCACCGAGGCCATGTTCTGGGCGACGGTGCGGCCCTTCTCATCGTAGGCGATCTGCACGTACGAGTTG
>CAZUKI010000245.1:0-3826 GCA_964620785.1 uncultured Aestuariivirga sp. | reverse complement strand
ACAGGTCGGTCTCGCATTCTTCCTTGAAGTTGGTCTCGATGATGCCGGCGCGGCCACCGCCGATGCCGCTCGCATAGGAGAGCGCGATGTCATGGGCATTGCCCGAGGCATCATTGTGGACGGCGATGAGGCAGGGAACGCCGCCGCCCTTCTGGTACTCGCCGCGCACCGTGTGGCCGGGGCCCTTCGGCGCGATCATGATGACGTCGATGGTCTTCTTCGGCTCGATCAGGTTGAAGTGGACGTTGAGACCGTGGGCGAAGGCAATGGCCGCGCCGTCACGGATGTTGGGGGCGATGTCGTTGCGCCAGATATCGGCCTGCAATTCATCGGGGGCGGCCATCATCATGACGTCGGCCCATTTGGCCGCTTCGGCGACGGTCATGACCTTGAGGCCGTCAGCCTCGACCTTCTTGGCGGTGGGCGAGCCTTCCTTGAGGCCAACGGCGATGTTCTTGGCGCCGGAATCCTTGAGGTTCAGGGCATGGGCGCGGCCCTGGCTGCCATAGCCGATGATCACTACCTTCTTGCCCTTGATCAGGTTCACATCCGCATCGCGGTCGTAATAAACGCGCATAGTCCAAGCCCTTCGAATGATGGAGTTTCCGGGCTAGCGCTTAGCGAGGCCAGCCCGGCAAGGCAAGGCGCATTTCCGCCTTGCCGCCCCGCGCAGGGGCATGGCAACCTGGCGGCAGGAGCCTTGCCAGCGCCATCGGCGGGCCACCGCCCAGCAACGCAATGTGCACAAGACAGCACAGGGGAGCACACAGGTGCCTGGCACAGTGATCAGCGCAAAGACCAAGCGTTTCCTCCTGCTCGCGCTGCCGCCGGCCTATGTCGCCCTGTTCTGGGCGTCCGACGTCTTCAGGGTTCCGGGAACCGGCTCCTCACCTTGGAACCCGGAGGCCGGCCTTGCCGTCGCCGCCCTGCTCTTCTTTGGCCGCCAGATCATTCCGCTGCTCGTTGCGGTGCATTTTGCCTGCATCGCCATCTGGGCGCCGCTTTCCAACCTGGCCTGGACGCTGGTGATCGCCCTCGCCCATGTCGGGACCCTCGGTGTCCTCACCGAGGTGCTTCGGCCACAGCTTCGCGCCCTGCAACCACCGACAGTCAGGGCGGCAACACAGTTCGCGCTGGCGGCCTTCATCCTTTCAGCCTCATCGGCAATTATGCGTGGCGGCGTTGCCCTGCTGGCCACCGACTGGTCCTCGGCCAAGCTTCTGCAAGTGATCTTCACCGTGGCAACCGGCAACATGGTGGGCCTGATCACCGTCATGCCGCTGCTCTCCGGCTGGACCGCCTTCGAGCAACAGCGCAGCCTGATGCAGAACTGGGACAGGTGGACAAGCCTGCTCTTCCTGCTGCTGGCTGCATTGTGCGTCACGATTTTCGCCAATGACGGCATCGACCAGTTCAAATATTTCTATCTCGTTTTCCTGCCGGTGATCGCGCTGGCCATCAAGCACGGCTTCATGGGTGCCAGCCTTGCCACGGCCTTTGCCAGTTGCTGCATGATCGCGCTGCTGATGGTGCTCCAGTATGACCCGGAACGGGTCACGGAACTGCAGGCCCTGATGATCGTGCTGACGCTGACCGGCCTGGTTCTCGGCTCGGCCATCACCGAACTCAAACACGCCTTCGACGAGCGCCTGCGCGTGCATCTGCGCTGGCAGGAAAGCCAGGAAGCACTGGTGCGCGCCTCGCAGTTTTCGCTGGCGAGCGAACTTGCCGCCGCCGTTTCCCACGAAATCGCCCAGCCGCTGGCGGCGGCGCGCAACTATCTGCGCTCTGCCTTCCGCCGGACGCAGCAACAGAAGCGGCCCGCCCAGAAGCTCAGTGCCGACCTGAAGGCGGCGGTGACGCAAATCGACTCGGCGGCGAGCATCATCCGCCAGACCCGGCAATACCTGCGCCACGACGAAGTGCAGAAGCACGCGATCAACATCGGCGACCTGGTCAATTCCTGCGTGGAGCTTTCTGCGCCGAGCCTCAGCAAGGCCGGCATCACGCTGACGACGATCGTGCCGCCCTACCTTCCCGACATCACCGGCAACCGCACGCAATTGTCGCAGGTGCTGATGAACATCATCCGCAACGCCATCGAGGCGCTGGCGGACGCCGCCCCACGGACAGGCAGGATCGCCATCACAGCCAATGACTGGGAACGGCCGGGATCGGTTGCTGTTTCAGTCACTGACAATGGCCCGGGTGTTGATCCATCTGTGGCCAAGACGCTGTTCGAGCCCCTGGTCTCGACGCGACCGCACGGCCTCGGCATCGGCCTGCCATTGTGCGAAACCATCGTCCGCCAGCATGGCGGGACGATCTGGCTCGACGAAACCCACGCCGACGGGGCAAGGTTCGTGTTTACACTTCCGGTGACCGCATGAAGAAAAGTGACACAGCCCCGGCCGACCGTATTCTCGTCGTGGACGATGATGTTGCGGTGTGCAATTCGCTGAAGGCGATCCTCGCGACCTATGGCTTTGCAACCAGCCTGATGCACAGTGCCGACGAATTGCTGCAAGGCCTGGAACAGGTGAAGCCAAGCTGCATCCTTCTCGATCTCCGGATGCCCGGCATGGACGGGCTTGCGGCATTGCGCATCCTCAATTCCATGCCGGCGGTTCCGCCCATCATCATGATGAGTGCCCATGGCGACATTGCCGCCGCGGTGGAGGCCATGCGCAACGGTGCCGTCGATTTCGTGGAGAAGCCTTTCGACGACGAGGTGCTGTTTGAAAAGATCAGTGCGGCCATCGCGGCGGGCAACAAGGGTAACCGGGTGCTGCAACTCTTCAACGGTCTGTCGCCACGCGAGAAGGAAGTGGCCCAGCTTGTTGCCAAGGGATATTCCACCCACGCCATTTCACTGCAGCTTGGCTTGAGCAGCAGGACCGTCGATCACCACAGGGCAAAGATCCTTGCCAAGATGGAGGCAACGTCACTGCCGCAACTGATCAGCCGGCTGATCAGCATCGGTGTCGACCGCTAAATAGTGGGGCGGCCGGAGCCAGTTATGGCGGGGATCGGGATTTGATCCTGGCTCCGGCCGGGGATTGTACAACAACTTTTGCTGGTTGGCGTTGTTGCAGTTCCACCTTAGGCAAGGGACAAGGCCGCGCCATAGGCGCAAGTACCTATGGGCACTGCTACCGATGCGGCGGCGCAGGCTTTCCTGTTAACATCCGGCCCATGACTGCGCTGACTTCGACTGATGCGGACACCCATATCGAGCGCCTGCCGCGGGGCTCGTTCCGTGAGATCATGGTTTCCGGCAACGGCATGCTGCCGCTCTACCGGCATGGCGACCAGTTGCTCGTGCGCTGTACCGAATCCGCCAGATGCGGCGACCGGGTCATCGTCGAAAGCGAGGAGTTTGGCCTGGTGGCCGGGACACTCATCCACTTCGGCAAGGACCAGGTGGTCGTCGCCCAGGGCGGACAGCCCTCAAAGAGCAGGCGCGTTGACCTGGCGAGAGCCAAGTATTTTGGCCGCGTCGTATGGGCGAGCCAATAGGCCGGCGCCCCGCCGCCCCTTAGCCAGAGACATGACGCTGACGGACATCAAGGAGAAGTAAATTGAACAATTTTGTCCATGACGGAAACACGCTGGTCATCCCGGCACCGCGCGAAGTTCAGAACGGCGAAGGCGTGCAGGTTGGCGCCCTCTTCGGCATTGCCGCGACATGGGCGCCCAAGGACCAGCCGGTTGCCATCGCGTTACGAGGCGTCTTCGAGGTCAAGAAGGATTCAAACGAATTCTGGCCAATCGGAGCGCGGCTGCACTGGGACGACGACAAGCACCTGTTCCGCGCCGACCCGGC
>CAZUKI010000244.1:1818-3835 GCA_964620785.1 uncultured Aestuariivirga sp. | reverse complement strand
CCGCTGATCTACAAGCTGGTGCCGACGCTGGTGCGCGAGATGGGTGCTGCCTATCCGGAACTGTCGCGGGCCCAGGAACTTATCAGCGAAACCCTGCTTCTCGAGGAAACGCGCTTCCGCAAGACCCTGGAGCGCGGACTTAAACTGCTGGATGAAGAATCGCGCGGGCTGAAATCCGGCGACACCTTCAAGGGCGAGACGGCCTTCAAGCTCTATGACACCTATGGCTTTCCGCTCGACCTCACCCAGGATGCGCTGAAGCCGCGGGGCATCGCGGTTGATACCGACGCCTTCGCCACATCGATGGAGCAGCAGCGCGAGGATGCGCGCCGTGCCTGGAAGGGAACGGGCGAGGCCAAGACGGAAGCCGTGTGGTTTGACCTGCGCGAGAAACTCGGCGCGACGGAATTCCTCGGCTATGACACGGAGAAGGCCGAAGGGCTTGTCCTTGCCCTGGTGATGGATGGCGCCGCCGTGCCGGAACTGAAGATCGGCCAGACGGGATCGGTCATCGTCAACCAGACGCCGTTCTATGGCGAGTCTGGCGGTCAGAGCGGCGACCACGGCCTCATCACCACGGCGGATGGCGGCAAGTTCCGCGTCAGCGACACGCTGAAGCGGGTCGGCGATCTCTTCGTCCACCAGGGTGAAGTCATCGAGGGAACGGTGAAGGTCGACACGGCCTGCCTGCTTGAGGTTGATCATGGCCGCCGCAGCGGCAACCGCCAGCATCATTCGGCGACCCATCTCCTGCACGAGGCGCTGCGCCGCAGGCTTGGCACACATGTTGCCCAGAAGGGTTCGCTCGTCGAGCCGAACCGCCTGCGTTTCGATTTCTCGCACACCAAGCCGATGACGCCAGAGGACATTGCCAATGTCGAAAGCGTGTCGAACAGCATGGTGCAGCAGAATGATGCCGTGAGCACGCGGCTGATGACGGTTGATGCCGCCATCGCGGAAGGCGCCATGGCGCTGTTCGGCGAAAAATATGGCGATGAAGTGCGCGTGGTTTCGATGGGGCGCAATGAGCCCGGCGCGGCGCGGCCGATCTATTCGCTGGAACTGTGCGGCGGCACCCATGTGGGGCGCACCGGTGACATCGGTCTCATCAAGGTTCTTTCGGAAAGTGCGATCGCTGCGGGCGTGCGCCGCATCGAGGCGCTGGCGGGAGATGCCGCGCGCGCCTACCTCGATGCCCAGGACCAGCGTGTGCAGCAGGTCGCGGCCGTTCTCAAGACGCCGCCAAACCAGCTTGTCGAGCGCGTCGAGGCACTGGTCGAGGAGCGCAAGAAACTCGAGAAGGAATTGCGCGATGCCAGGAAGGCTCTCGCGCTTGGCGGCGGCGGCGGTGCGGCAGCCGCAGTCGAGGACATCGGCGGCGTCAAGTTCCAGGGCCGTGTCCTCCAGGGTCTTGCGCCGCAAGACCTGAAGCCTTTGGCCCAGGATGCCCTCAAGGCGATGGGTAGCGGCGTTGTTGCCATGATCGCGGTGTCGGATGACGGCAAGGCATCGGTGGTGACGGGCGTTTCGGCTGACCTGCAGCAGCGCTTCAATGCCGTGGACCTGGTTCGCATCGCCGCGGCGCAGGTGGGCGGCAAGGGTGGCGGCGGCAAGCCTGACCTTGCACAGGCCGGTGGCCCGGAAGGTGGCAAGGCGGAAGCGGCTATTGCCGCCGTGAAAGCCGCGCTTTCCTAAGGTTGGTGCCTGCCCGCATGGCAGGCCGCACTGCACCGCAGGTTGAAAACGCCCGTTCCGCTCGAAATGCGGAAAGAAGTTAACGGGCCTTTTACCCGGCGGCTGGCATCACATTTCCCACTGAATGATTCTGCAGGCAATTCCCGCTCTGCCGGCAATCGCGGTTGGAGAACAATGTGACGGCTCTCGCTTCACGGGCAGCAGGCGCCAGGCTTCTCGGCATCATCCTTGTGTTGCTGATACCCATCCTGCTGCTCAGTTTCCTGCGCATCGAGGGCCACCGCCAGACCATCGCCTTCACCGAGAAGGAACTGGCAGGGGT
>CAZUKI010000244.1:0-1718 GCA_964620785.1 uncultured Aestuariivirga sp. | reverse complement strand
ACGCTCGACTCGACGCCAGAGGCAACCTTCCTCGCCATCCACACGATCATGAACATGCCGGCCCTCGTCCAGGATTTCGAGGATTTCCGATATGCCGTCGAACGCTCGGTTGATACGGCAGGCATCGACCAGGAAGAGTTCAAGACGCTGCTGGTGCTGATCGGCAGGCTGGCGGCCACCATCGATGAAGGGCGCCAGTCGCTCAAGCACGCCAGGGAAGCAAGCAAAACCCCTGAAGTCTATGCCACGATCAGCCCGCTGTTCGAGCAGATGGCCCATGACGTGAAGGTGACGATCGACGTGGTGCGGGAGGCCCAGCCCGGCACCGAACCGCTGGTCCTCACCATGCTGGCGCGGCAGAACTTCGATGCCGCCGACATGTACAGGCAGGTCGCAGACACATGGCGCAAGACTTCGACCCGCCTGCAGACGCTGCTGATCGAGCGCCGGGAGATGCTGGTCAACCGGCTATACGTTCAGATCGGCCTGTCCTTGTTCTGCGTCCTGCTTGGTGCAGGTGCTGCGCTGTGGATGTTCGCCAAGACGCTGAAGCGCCTCGATATGGTTCAGGCCGAAAAGAAGCGCGCCGACCTTGCCCGCGAGGAATCGGAGGTGGCACGCAACGAAACCGAACGCATCAACGGGGAGGTCGCAGACCTCAACCGGAACCTCGCCGAAAAGATCCGCCTTCTCGGGGAGGCGCAGGATGAGATCGTCAAGAAGGGACGCATGGAGCAGATGGGCCAGTTGACGGCCACCATCGCCCATGAGTTGCGCAACCCGCTGGGCGCGGTGCGCACCTCGGCCTTCCTGGTGGAAAAGAAGACGCGCGGCCTCAACCTTGGCATCGAGCCGCAGTTGCAGCGGATCAACAACGGCATCCAGCGTTGCGACAACATCATTACCCAGCTTCTGGACTATTCGCGCAACAAGCCGTTGCAGTGCCGCCCGGGCAACCTCGACGAATGGCTGTCGCGGGTCGTCAGCGAGGAGGCCGCCAAGCTGCCGCAGTCGGTGATGATCGAACTGGTGCTTGGCCTCAATGACCGGGAAGTGCCCTTCGACGAGGCGCGCCTGCACAGGGCCGTCATCAACCTGATGGCCAATGCCGTGGAAGCCATGACGACCGGCCTGAAGAAGGAGGCCGGGGAGGGCGCCGACAACAAGATCTGGATCAGCACCCAGCTTGGCGCGGATGAAACCGTGGTGATCACGGTGCGCGACAACGGGCCGGGCATTCCCGCCGAGATCATCGACAAGGTGCGTGAACCACTGTTCACCACCAAAAGCTTTGGCACGGGACTTGGCGTTCCGGCCATCGAACAGATTGCCCGGCAGCATGGCGGGCGGCTCAAGATCAGTTCGAAGCCGGGCGAGGGCGCCAGCTTCGAGTTCATCCTGCCGTTGCAGCAGGCCGGCACGGAGAGCGCCCATGCAGCCTGATCGCAGACCGGACAGCGCCGATTGCCAGCGCAGGGAGAACCGCCCATGACGCAGCCACTCAGGATCCTTGTGGTCGATGATGATGTGGACAATGCCATGTCGCTCAGCGAGCTGTTCCAGCTCGAGGGGCACATCGTCCACACGGTTTTCAGCGGCCAGGCCGCCATCGATGCCTGCCTCAACAGCCAGTATGACCTTGCCTTCATCGATGTGATGATGCCCGGCAAGAATGGCGTCGAGAGCTTTCTTGAAATCAGGCGCCTGCGCCCGCAGGC
>CAZUKI010000243.1:0-3908 GCA_964620785.1 uncultured Aestuariivirga sp. | reverse complement strand
CCGAAGGGCGACATCTCGATCCTGTAGCCCGGCACTTCCCAGATGTTCACCGTGCCGACATTGAGATTTTCAATGTAGCGGGTGATGCGCGGCAGGCTGTTGCTGCACACCCCGGACGAGAGCCCGAAGGGTGTCGAGTTCGAAATCCGGATGGTTTCGGCATCATCATTGGGGACGCGAACGATGGGAATGATGGGGCCGAAGGTTTCCTCATAGACAAGTTCCGAGGCATGATCGACAAAGTCCACGGTGATGGGAGGCAGGACGGCGCCCTTGCGGCCCGGATTGTACAGCACCTTGGCGCCCTTTTCGGCCGCCATGTGCACGCGCTTCTCGAACAATGCCGCCGCGCCCTCGTTGACGACGGTGCCGAGGTCCATTTCCGGGTTCTGCGGGTCGCCGAACTTGAGCTTCTTCGCTTTCACGAGAATCTTCTCGACGAGGCGATCGGCGATCTTCTCCTGCGCGAGAATGCGCTTCACGGCGGTGCAGCGCTGGCCGGAATTCTTGGTGGCGCCGGCGACTGCAAGCTCGGCTGCCTTTTCGAGATCATCATCACTCAAATCGTCGAGCACGATGAGCGGATCATTGCCGCCCAGCTCAAGTGCCGCGCGACGATAGCCGGCCTTTGCTGCAATCATCTTTCCGACGCGGACGCCGCCCGTAAAGGTGATGACGCCGATGTCCTTGTTGGTCACCATTTCATCGCCGATCGCGTCCGGCATGCCGGTGACGACCTGGAACATTTCCGGGGGCAGGCCCGCCTCATAGAGAATGTCGGCGAGCTTAATGGCGGTTATGGGGGTCAGTTCGGTGGGTTTGCAGACCACGCAGTTGTTGGTGGCGATGGCAGGCGCAATCTTGTGGCTCACCATGTTGAGGGGATGGTTGAAGGGGGTGATGGCGGAAATGACACCCACCGGCTCGCGCTTGGTGAAGATCTTGCGCGACTTGCCCTGGGGCGTGAGGTCACAGGAGAAGATCTGGCCATCATCGAGGATGGCCAATTGGCCGGCCAGCGAAAAGACATCATAGGCGCGGCCGCATTCGTAGGCGGAATCCTTCATGGACAGGCCAAGTTCCAGCGTGATGAGCCGTGACAGTTCATCCTTCTTGGCACGCAGCAGTTCGGCAGTCCGGAAGAGAATCTGCTGGCGCTCATAGCGCGTGAGCTTCGGCTTGTAGGCGGCGGCAATGGCAAAGGCCTGGGCCGCATGTTCGGCGCGGCCCGCGGGCACGGTTCCGATCACTTCATTGGTGAAAGGATAGCGCACCTCGACGCGCTGCTCGGTATCGACCTTCTTGCCGCCAATGCGCATGGCCTCATGGATGATGTGTTTTGACATTGCATTCACTCCGCGAGGTTGTTGCAGCCGATGAAGAAGGCGTCGAAGTTGCGCAAGGGCGCGTGCAGATTGGCGAGCTTGCGGTTGCAGATGACGGGAATTTCCTGCTCGGTGAGGCCGCCATGCGAGCGCAGCGGGGCATCGAGGCCGGAGAGGTCGTGCTTGCTGCGCGATGTGCCGATGACCTTGCTGGCCGCAGGGCCGCCCGAAATCACCACGAAGTCACCGACGCGATCTTCCGGCAGGTCGAAGGCCTTGCAGGCTTCGGCGCGGGTCAGAACCTTGTTGATGCCATTGGCGGCGGCGATGGCCTTGGCCGTGGCGCCGGCATCAGCGCCGTTCAGGTAAACCGTGGCATAGGAGCCCAGTGCGCCGTGGTGGGCGACGTAAGGATCAGTGATCGGCAGGATGACACGTGTCTTTCCTGCTCCGACGGCTTCGTCCAACACATCCTGCAGGTAGATCACATCGGGTGTGCCATCGGCCGTGTGCTTGTCCTTCATGCCATGGTCGGCGACGATCACCAGCGTGGCACCCAGCCGGTCAATTTCGCCCACATAGCGGTCCATCATGGCGTAGAAGTCATTGGCACCCTTTGAGCCGGGCGCGAACTTGTGCTGCACATAGTCCGTGGTGGACAGGTAGGTCAGGTCGGGCCGGTCGCGGGCCAGGAGCTTCACACCGGCAGCGAAAACAAACTCCGACAAGGCAGCCGAATAGACATCAGGCACGGGCAGGCCAACGAAATCACAGACATTGTCGATTCCGTTGGCGGCCATCGTTGCCTTGTCGGCGCGCTCCGACGAAAAGCAGATGGCCGCCCCGTCGAAGAAGAGACCATTGCCGAGGAGCAGGCGAAGCTTGTCCTTGGCCGTGATGACGCAGACCTTGCCGCCCGCCTTCTGGAAGGCGGCGAAAATGGTTGGAGCGCGCAACCATTTCGGGTCGTTCATCATCGTCTCTTTCCCGGTCACGGGATCGATCAGGTAATTGCCGGTGATGCCGTGCACCTTGGGCGGAGCGCCGGTCACGATCGACAGGTTGTTGGGATTGGTAAAACTCGGCATGGCCGAGAGGCCGCGCAGGTTTTCACCCTTGGCGATGACGGCCTTGAGGTTCGGCATCAGGCCCTGGGCCATGGCGATTTCCATGTAGGCCGGCTCGCTGCCGTCGCAGCAAATGACGACGAGCGGGGATTTCGGCCAGTTGTAGGTGCGGCCGTTGGCAGTCACAGGTGTCTTGGTCATCGTGTTTTCCGGATTTATTCTGCTGGCGCCATGTCGGTGACGCCCATCTGGGCAAGGACATCCTTGATGGCGACCACCACGTCTTTCATGACGCTTTCATCGAGCTTGCCGATGGTGCCGATGCGGAAGCTTGGCCGTTTGGTGAGCTTGCCCGGGTAGATTGCGTAGCCGCGCTGGCGCAGGCCCTTGTAGAAGGTCTCGAAATCAAAGCGCGGATCGCGGGGCTGGAGGATGGTCTGGATGATGGGGCCACGCTCATTGTCGTTGAGGAGCGGCACAAAGCCCATGTCACGCAGGGCGCCGAGCAGCGTTGCGGCGTTGCGCTGGTAGCGCGCCAGTCGCGCCTGGGGGCCTCCTTCCTCGTCCAGTTCGCGCATGGCCTGGCGGAAGGCGACAAGGGAATGGGTCGGCGGCGTGAAACGGAACTGGCCACTGGTTTCGAGGCCTTTCCACTGATCGTAGAGATCAAGAACTACGGAATGACACTGGCCGCCGGAAGCCTCGAGCAGCGGGCGCCTGACGATGACATAGGAAAAGCCCGGAATGCCCTCGATGCATTTGTTGGACGAGGAAACCATGACATCGATGCCGTCACGGCGCATGTCGAGCGGAAGTGCCCCGAAGGAGGACATGGCGTCCACCATGAAGATGCGGCCACGGCGCTGCACCTCGTTGCCGATCTCGGTGATGGGATTGATGATGCCGGAGGTGGTTTCGCAGTGGATCATCCAGACGTGGCTGATGTTGCGGTCATTGTCGAGGGCGGCCGCGACTTCCGCCGCTGTCGGGCTGTGCGAGTCGCCCTTGTCGATCTTGGTGCAGGGGCGGCCAATGCGCTCCAGGATCTGCACGGCGCGGTCGCCATAGGCACCATTGGCCACCACCAGCGTGTGCTTGCGCTTGGCCGGACAGAAGGAACCGAGGGCCGCCTCGATGGCGAAAGTGCCGGAGCCCTGCATGATGACGCATTCGTAGTTCTCGTCGCAGTTGGCGAGGGCCTTGAGGCCGTCGCGGATCTCCCGGACGAGACTGCGGAATTCAATGTCGCGGGAGCCCCAGTCGGCGAGGGCCGCAAGCTTGACGGTGCGCGAGGTGGTGAGGGGGCCGGGCGTCAGGAGATAGGGCATGTCCTCCTGGCCTTCGGGACCCTTGAAACTGGGTGCCATTACATCGAGTGCCGCCATGACTTTTCTCCGCTTTGGCCTCCGCTACGGCCTCCCCTTGCGCCGGGGCCCAATATCAGTCAAATCGTATGATCTTATGATTGATATAGGTTCAGCTTATACATGAATGCGCAACAACTTCGTGTCTTCCA
>CAZUKI010000242.1:0-3980 GCA_964620785.1 uncultured Aestuariivirga sp. | reverse complement strand
GGGCGCGTGCCGTTGGAAAGCGTTGCCTGGAAGGCATAGGCCTTGGCATGCAGGCCGTCCTTGATGATCGCCTCCATGCGCCCCTGGCCGAAGGCGCCGCGTGACTGCTTGTTGGCGAGAATGTCCTTCAACCCCACCATCTCGGTGGACAGAGAGGTGATGTTGCGCTGCGCGGCGTCGATCACCGCAAGGCGTTCATTGAGCACGTTAAGGGACTGCGCGGTGCGCTGCGTCTGTTCGGTGAGGCCCAGCCCCACGCGCTGGCCCACGGCCTCGAGCTTTTCGTCGAGCGTGCGCTGCAAATGCACGGTGTTGCCCTGTGCCTGGGCGGCAAAGCTTTGCAGCGCTCCTGAGAGCTCTGCGAGACGGAATTCAAGTTCGGCGGTCCGCCGCGCCGTTTCGCCCTGCTCGCTGCTGCGGCCCTTCATGGCACGATAGGCCAGCACCAGCGTTGCCAGCAGCAGGACAAGCGTCAGCCCGGCTGCCGCAAACATGGCTTCGAGCAGGCTGACGGCGTGCTCGCCCAGCGTCATCACAGTTGAATTGAGATCCATGTCGCGAGCTTAGCAGATTCGCCGGATCACGGAACAGGGCGTGAACAAAGGGAAAGACCCGTCCCGCGTACTCGGCTGGACGGGTCTCCCTGTTCCGCATCGGACTCGGGACGGCGACAGGAGCCCGAAACGGATCAAACCTGACTGGCGAAGTGTATGGAAATGTTAAGATTCCGGCCCTCTGGAAGGCCGTCTTTTCCCGCTACGATCCCCGCCGGATCAGGTGAAAAACTGACGTCTGAATCGGGCGGCATGACAGCGCGCTTGGGGCGGCGGCGAGGCCATTTTGCGGCAATTTTGAGAACGGCGATTCGAATCACCCACGGCGCACAAATGCATTGCGCGAAGCTTTACAGGCTGGCGCGACCCACAGGTTTTTTCAGGCGACCGAGCAATGGTGCCACCGTCAGGCAGCGAATGAATCAGTGATCCGGACCAGTGCGTCGGTGAGGCCCGGTTCCGTTGCGGTGTGTCCCGCATCATTGACGATCTCGAAGCTGGCAGCCGGCCAGAGCTTCGACAACTGATAGGCGGTTTCGGGTGGCGTCACGAGATCGTAGCGGCCCTGGATGATCGCTCCCGGAAGCCGGGCCATGGCCGGAACATTGTCGAGCAACGCGCCATCATGGGCAAGGAAGCCACGATGGAAGAAGTAGTGGCATTCAATGGTGGCAAAGGCCGCAGCAAAGCGCGGCGAGGCGAAGGCCGCTTCGCGGGCCGGGTCAGGCATGAGCGAAAGAGTAGCACCCTCCCATTGGCTCCAGGTCTTGGCGCAATGCAGCCGCACTTCGTCATCGCTGCCGGTGAGCCGCCGATAATAGGCCGCTATGATGTCATCGCGCTCGGCGGCGGGGATCGGTGCGAGAAACCGCTCATAGGCCTCAGGGAAAAGATGCCCGGCGCCGCCGCTGTAGAACCAGCGCAGCTCTTTCTCGCGCACCGCGAAGATGCCACGCAGAATCAGCTCAGTGACTTTTCCCGCATGCATCTGGGCATAGGCCATGGCGAGCGTCGAACCCCATGAGCCGCCCAGCACTTGCCAGCGGGTGACGTCGAGGTGCCGCCGCAGCTTTTCCATGTCGGCCACAAGGTCCCAGGTGGTGTTCTGGTCGAGGCAGGCATGGGGCGTGGAATTGCCACAACCCCTCTGGTCAAAGAGGATGATGCGGTAGCGCGCCGGGTCATGCATGCGCCGCAGGAATGGCGAGATGCCACCGCCCGGCCCGCCATGCAGAACGACCACGGGCTTGCCCTTGGGGTTGCCGCATTCCTCGAAATAAATCTCGTGCAGGGGCGACACCGCAAGCCTGCCCCTGCGATAGGGCTCGGCATCGGGATAGTAACCTCTCCGATGCGGCCCCGCGTGCGTGAAATGTTGGTCCATGCCTTCGTCCGTCAGGGGCTGGATAGCCGCAAAGCTTTCCGCCGTCCAAAAGGTTTTTGACCCTTTCACCTCCTTGTGTGAAAAGCAAACTGGCATGTCCTGTCGAGACCTGCGGAGACCTGCATGGGCCAATCACGCATCCTCATCGTCGACGACCATCCCCTGTTCCGGGATGCCTTGCGGCTTTCCATCGCCCCGGCCCTGCCGGACGCCGTCATCGACGAGGCAGGAAGCCTCGAGGAAGCGATTGCCGGTCTCGACGGCGGCGGCGACTGCGACCTCGTTCTGCTCGATCTCAAGATGCCGGGTGTGCAAGGCCTTTCCGGGCTTGCCTATCTTCGTGCCCAATATTCAGGCATTCCCGTCGCCATCGTCTCGGGCCAGGAAGAACCGGCCATCATCCGCCGCGCCCTGGCGCTCGGGGCTTCCGGCTTCATTCCGAAATCAACGCCCGCCGAGGCCATTCGTGACGCGGTCAAGGCCATTCTTGCCGGTGGCATCTGGTCGCCGGTCATCGCCCATGCGGCTACCGCCGAGGAACGGGAGATCGATGACCTGTCGCGGCGCCTCGCGACGCTGACGCCACAGCAGGTACGGGTCCTGATGATGCTGCGCGAGGGCTTGCTCAACAAGCAGATCGCCTTCGCCCTCAAGGTGTCAGAGGCCACCATCAAGGCGCATGTTTCTGCCATCCTGCTCAAGCTCAATGTCGACAGCCGCACCCAGGCCGTGATCGCCGCCGGCAAGATCGACGGCGACGCCAGTTCCGACCCTGCGGCCTGAGGCAGCCCGTCACCTAAAGATTATTCGGCAGCGAGCCTTGCCACTGCAAGCTGGGAGAGGGTTGCACGAAGGGCGGCTGGCTTCACGGGTTTCTGGAGATAGTGAATACCGGCTTCCGCCGCCTTCTGGCGCACGGCGCTGCTGCGGTCGGCTGTAACAAGCACGGCGGGCACATCGCGTCCCAGCCTTTCGCGCAGGGCGAGGACCACGGCAATGCCGTCATCGCGATGAATGTGATAGTCGGCGAGGATCATGTCGATGGGGTTCTTCCGCGCGGTTCCGGCCTTCACCGCATCGGCCGCCGTCAGCGCCGCGCTCACTTTCATGCCCCAGCCCGAGAGCAGTGACGTCAACCCTTCGATGATCGCCGGCTCATTGTCGATGACCAGCAGGTGAAGGCCCACAAGCGTGCCCGGTTCGGGTGCAACCTTCACTGCCTGGGGCTGCGGCTGGCCATGGCCCGGCACAGCCGCCACGCCACGCGACACCGGCACAGTCACCGCAAAGAGGCTGCCCTTGCCGATCTGGCTTTTCATGGTGATGGGATGCCGCAAGGTCCTGCACATGCGCTCGACGATGGACAGGCCAAGCCCCAGTCCAGGCTCCAGTTCCTTGTCGCGGCGCAGGCGCTCAAATTCACGGAAGATCAATTTCTGCTGGGCTTCTGGAATACCGAGGCCGGTGTCGTGGACGCGAAACTCAAGATTTGCACCACGGCGCTTGCAGCCGACCAGAACACGGCCTTCGCGGGTGTATTTGATGGCGTTGGAAATGAGGTTCTGCAGGATACGGCGCAGCAGCTTGCGGTCGGAACGCACGCTGGCACTGCAGGGCAGGATGACAAGTTCGAGGCCCCTGGCCAATGCCACCGGGCCAAACTCACGGCGCAGCGGCTGCAGTATGTCTTCGACGGCGAAGACTGAAAGCTCGGGCTTCACGGCGCCCGCATCGAAGCGGGAAATGTCGAGAATGGTTGCGAGGATCTCCTCGACCGCCTCGAGGGAGGCATCGACATTGCGTGCAAGTTCGGCCTCACCGCCTGCCACCGACTTCTCGACGAGCGAGGATGTGAAAAGCCTCGCGGCATTGAGCGGCTGCAGAATGTCGTGGCTGGCGGCGGCCAGAAAACGGGTCTTGCCCTGGTTCGCCTGGTCCGCTGCGAGCTTGGCCTTGGCCAGTTCGGCATTGAGCTGGGTGAGTTCG
This sequence comes from uncultured Aestuariivirga sp., assembly GCA_964620785.1. Taxonomy (GTDB): domain Bacteria; phylum Pseudomonadota; class Alphaproteobacteria; order Rhizobiales; family Aestuariivirgaceae; genus Aestuariivirga. The sequence goes on along the minus strand of CAZUKI010000242.1, from coordinate 56 downwards.
GCGGTGCGTTCGCGCACCCGCTGCTCCAGCGTTTCATTGGCGCGCTGCAGGGCGTC
>CAZUKI010000241.1:0-3990 GCA_964620785.1 uncultured Aestuariivirga sp. | reverse complement strand
AGGGTGGCCGTCACACGCCGTTCTTCACCAACTACCGTCCGCAGTTCTACTTCCGGACGACGGACGTGACGGGTGTTGTGACGCTTCCGGCAGGCACCGAGATGGTGATGCCTGGCGACAACATCTCGTTTGATGTCGAGCTGATCACGCCGATCGCCATGGAGGAGAAGCTGCGCTTCGCCATCCGTGAGGGCGGCCGCACCGTCGGTGCCGGCGTCGTCGCCAAGATTACCGAGTAGCAGGCAATTCGGGGCCGGCGGTCAGGAACCGCCGGTCTCTTGCTCGCGCTGCTGCTTGCCGCGCAGGCGGTTGTATTCCTCGACGCTCATCAGGATGAGTCGGGGTTTCCCACGCTGGGTGATGGTGACCGGGGCCTGCAGGGCCCTGGCGATGATGTCGCCGGATTTCCGTGAGAGATCAGAGGTCGAGTAGCGCATTTGCAGCATTTACAGCAAATACAGCAATGCTGCAAATGTTGTATGTCGGAAGCGTAAATATCAATGTTGACCGCGCGGTCCCCAGGGCCTAAACGCGCATCATTCCAAAGAGGACTCATTCAGTGGCAAGGCTCAAAAGGGCTTTGGCCGCTGTTTTGCCTGTCTGGAAAACCGAGTAGTTCTCGGGGCTTACGGCCTACGGGATAGGGGTATAGCTCAGTTGGTAGAGCGGCGGTCTCCAAAACCGCAGGTCGTGGGTTCGAGCCCTACTGCCCCTGCCATTTGGCTGGAGCGAAGAATTTGAGACGGGCTGGTTTCCAGCAAGTTGCACCCCATATGGGGGAGGCTGGCCCCGAGTGATGGTTGAAGCAAGGTAAGGCATGGCAAACCCAGTCGAATTCCTTCAGGAAGTGCGCGAAGAAGCCCGCAAGGTCACATGGCCGTCGCGGCGCGAGCTCGGCATCTCCACCGTGATGGTGTTCATTTTTGTGGTTCTCGCGAGCCTGTTCTTCCTGGGCGTTGATGCCATCCTGAAGATTGTTGTCGACGGATTGCTGTTCGGCTTCTGAGGCAAAGTAACGAGAGACCAGACAAGCGCATGGCGAAGCGGTGGTACATTGTCCACACCTACTCGAACTTCGAGAAGAAGGTGATGGAAGACATCAAGAAGCAGGTTGTCCAGAAAAAGCTGGACGAGCTCTTCGATGAGGTTCTGGTGCCGACGGAAGAGGTGGTGGAAATCCGCCGCGGCCGCCGCATCAAGAGCGAACGGAGGTTCTTCCCCGGCTACGTGCTGGTGAAAGTCGATCTCACCGATGAGGCGTTCCACCTCATCAAGAACACGCCGAAGGTCACGGGCTTCCTGGGCTCTGGCCAGAAGCCGATGCCGATCACCGACGTGGAAGCGGCACGCATCCTGAATCAGGTGGCCGAGGGCGTCGAGAAGCCCAAGACCACCATCCATTTCGAGGTTGGCGAGCAGGTGCGCGTCGCAGACGGCCCGTTTGCCTCGTTCAACGGCCAGGTCGAGGAAGTGGACGAAGAGCGCTCGCGCCTCAAGGTGGCCGTGTCGATCTTTGGCCGGCCAACGCCAGTCGAGCTTGAATACGGGCAGGTCGAGAAGATGAAGTAATTCCTCCGGCAACGGAGGATCAAGGCGCCGAAGCCCGAACCCGGCTTCCGGCCACCCGCCCAGGCGGGGAGACGCAGGGTAGAACGCAACCCGTGGAAGGCGAAAGCCGCACCACTAACCTTGAAAGAGGGAACACATGGCCAAGAAAGTTGTCGGCTACATCAAGCTGCAAGTGCCGGCCGGACAGGCGAATCCTTCGCCGCCGATCGGACCCGCGCTCGGTCAGCGCGGATTGAACATCATGGAATTCTGCAAGGCGTTCAACGCCCAGACGCAGAAGATGGAACCAGGTTCGCCGGTTCCGGTGGTGATCACTGCCTTCCAGGACAAGTCCTTCACGTTCGAAATGAAGGCACCGCCCGCATCCTTCTTCCTCAAGAAGGCTGCCAAGATCAACGCCGGCTCCAAGGAACCCGGCAAGAACTTCGTTGGCAAGGTCACCATGGAACAGTGCCGTGAGATCGCCAAGCAGAAGATCCAGGGCATGAATGCCCGCGAGATCGATGCAGCGGCGCGTGAAATTGCAGGCTCCGCCCGGTCGATGGGCCTCGAAGTGACGGGGAACTAAACCATGGCGAAGATTGCAAAGCGTGTGAAGAAGATCACCGATGGGCTTGACCGCGCGAAGGCCTATGGCCTCGACGAGGCGGTGAAGCTGGTGAAGTCAAAGGCTGTCGCCAAGTTCGACGAGACGATTGAGGTTTCGATGAACCTTGGCGTGGACCCGCGTCATGCGGACCAGATGGTTCGTGGCGTCGTCAACCTGCCGAACGGCTCGGGCCGCAAGGTTCGCGTCGGCGTGTTCGCCAAGGGCCCCAAGGCTGAAGAAGCCAAGAAGGCTGGTGCCGATGTCGTCGGCGCCGAGGACCTTTTCGAGATCGTGAACAAGGGCACGATCGACTTTGACCGCTGCATCGCGACACCCGACATGATGGGTCTCGTGGGACGCCTCGGCAAGGTTCTGGGCCCGCGCAACATGATGCCGAACCCGAAGGTCGGCACGGTGACGATGGACGTGACCGCGGCGGTGAAGGCCGCCAAGGGTGGCGCTGTCGAGTTCCGCGTCGAGAAGGCGGGCATCGTGCAGGCCGGCATCGGCAAGGCCTCGTTCAGCGAGACCCAGATTGCCGAGAACGTCCGCGCCTTCATCGATGCCGTGAACAAGGCAAAGCCAGCAGGTGCAAAGGGCACCTATGTGAAGAAGATTTCGCTGTCGTCCACCATGGGACCGGGGCTCAAGCTCGATCCCTCTGCACTGGGCGCAGCATAGCGAAGAATTCCGGTTCGGTGCCTTCGGGTGCCGGAGCGGTGGCCGGGGCAGAAATGCCTTGGCACCTGTCCGAGATTGCCGGCGTGGGTGGCGACACCTGCTTAAACAAGAAAGCCAGCATGAGATGGGAGTCAAAACAGTTCTGGACCGTCGTGAGACTGGACCAGTCGGTTGTGACCTCAACGATCCCGCTGCGTTGTAGCGGGCGGCAGGCTTAAGTGAGCGCCGTGTTGCGAAAGCAATGCGGCAGGTCAACCGGTGAGCAGGGCAACCTGCACACCACAACGGAGAGCACGAGTGGAAAGAGCTGAAAAAAGAGAGCTCGTCACGACATTCAACACCGCGGTGAAAGCCGCGGGCGCGATCGTCGTGGCCCACAACAATGGCCTCACTGTCAACCAGGTCAACGACCTGCGCGGCAAGATGGCCAAGGCGGGGGCGACCGTGAAGGTCGTCAAGAACCGCCTCGCCATGCGTGCTCTTGCAGGCACTGACGCCGAAGGCATTTCCAAGCTGTTCAAGGGCCCCACCATGGTGGCCTACGGCGCGGATCCTGTCGCGGCACCGAAAGTGGCAGCCGATTTCGCCAAGGCCAACGAGAAGTTCGTTGTCCTCGGCGGCGCACTCGGCAAGACCACGCTCGATGCCTCAGGCGTCAAGGCACTCGCGGAGCTTCCCTCGCTCGACCAGCTGAGGGGCAAGCTCATCGGGCTCATCCAGGCCCCGGCGACAAAGATCGCCGGCGTTCTGGCAGCGCCCGCAGGCCAGTTGGCCCGCGTCTTCAATGCCTATGCCACCAAGAGCTAGCACCTGGACCATTGTTGAACTGAAACCGAAACAACCGACTGAAAGTGAGAAATCAAAATGGCTGATCTTGCCAAGATTGCAGAAGACCTTTCGAGCCTGACCGTCCTTGAGGCGGCCGAACTCTCGAAGTTGCTGGAAGAGAAGTGGGGCGTTTCCGCCGCCGCTCCGGTGGCCGTTGCCGCCGCTGTCGGCGGTGCCGCTGCCGCACCAGCTGAAGAAAAGACCGACTTCACCGTCGTTCTTGCCGCCGCCGGCGACAAGAAGATCGAAGTGATCAAGGAAGTCCGCGCCATCACCGGTCTCGGCCTGAAGGAAGCCAAGGACCTGGTCGAAGGCGCTCCGAA
>CAZUKI010000240.1:0-4022 GCA_964620785.1 uncultured Aestuariivirga sp. | reverse complement strand
GCGCTGTCGACCATCACCATCGTCATCCTGCTGCTGATGTCGGTGATCGTCGTCACCGGCATCGTGTTCATGGAGCGCGCGCAGCGCCGGATCATCGTCCAGTACCCGAAGCGCCAGGTCGGCAACCGCATGTTCGGCGGCGAGTCGTCGCACCTGCCGCTCAAGATCAACACCTCGGGCGTCATCCCGCCGATCTTCGCCTCGTCGCTGCTGCTGCTGCCGATCACCGTCGCCAACTTCTCGGCCGGCAAGGGCCCGGAATGGCTGAACCAGGTGACGGCGCTCTTGGGCCACGGCCGCCCGCTCTATCTGGTGCTGTTCGCAGCGCTGATCGTGTTCTTCAGCTTCTTCCAGACGTCCATCATGTTCAACCCGAAGGAAACGGCAGATAACCTGAAGAAGTCTGGCGGCTTCATCCTCGGCATCAGGCCGGGGGAAAAGACGGCCGAATACATCGACTGGATCCTGACGCGCATCACGATGATCGGTGCAGCCTATCTGGTGGTGGTGTGCATGCTGCCTGAGCTGCTGGTGGGTTACTCTGGCATTCCGTTCTACTTCGGCGGCACCTCGCTTCTGATTGTCGTATCGGTGACACTGGACACGGTTGCTCAGTTGCAGGGACACATGCTGGCGCAACAGTATGGCAAGCTGCTGCAAAAGGCATCGCTACGGAGCAGGCGATGAACCTCATTCTGCTTGGCCCGCCGGGCGCGGGAAAAGGCACACAGGCCAAGATCCTGGAAGAACGCTTCGGGCTGAAGCAGCTTTCGACCGGCGACATGTTGCGCGCCGCCATTGCCGCCGGCACGGAAACGGGCCTCAAGGCCAAGGCCATCATGGACAAGGGAGATCTTGTCTCCGACGGCGTGATCCTCGGCATTGTGTCCGAGCGCTTGGCCAAGCCTGACGTTGCCAAGGGCGTTGTGTTCGACGGTTTCCCGCGGACCCCGGCCCAGGCAGAAGCCTTAGACAAGATGCTGGCGGATCGGGGCTCAAAGCTCGATGCCGTCATCGAGATGCGGGCCAATGACGAGGCCCTGGTCGAGCGCATTGCGGGCCGTTTCACCTGCAAGTCGTGCGGACGGGGCTATCACGACAAGTTCCAGCCGACCAAGAAGCCCGGAATTTGTGACAATTGCGGAGGGACGGAATTCGTGCGCCGGCCCGACGACAACGAAAAGACCGTGCGCGACAGGCTCCAAGTCTACAACAAGCAGACGGCTCCCCTGGTGTCCTATTACGCCAAGACGGGCAAGCTGCAGGTGGTGGACGGCATGGCCGAAATCGGGGCCGTCACGGCCGCGATTTCCAAGGTGCTGGAGGGGGTCGCAAAAGGCTGATTTTGCTTGCTCCTTGGGTTGACGTTTCGGCGATTCAGCCTTAAGGACAGCGCATTCTCAGTCTCTGACAGGCTCGTTTGGGGAGAATCTCTCTCCGGGCGCGGCCTTGATTTTATGGGCAAAGCTTCACGCATTGCCTCGAGACGTTAACACCTAGGCTGACAAGCCTTTGAATATATTGGAGATAATTCGTGGCCCGTATTGCAGGCGTCAACATTCCCACTGGCAAGCGCGTGGAAATCGCCTTGCGCTACATTTACGGCATCGGTCCGGTCAACGCCAAGGTCATCTGTGACGAGGTCAAGATTCCGGCCTCCAAGCGGGTGAACGAGCTTTCCGACGCCGAAGTCCTGGCCATCCGTGAAATCATCGACCGCGACTACATGGTGGAGGGCGACCTTCGCCGCGAAGTCTCGGTCAACATCAAGCGCCTGACGGACCTGAACTGCTACAGGGGCCTGCGTCACCGCAAGGGCCTGCCGGTTCGTGGCCAGCGCACCCATACCAACGCCCGCACCCGCAAGGGTCCGGCCAAGCCGATTGCCGGCAAGAAGAAGTGAGGCATCTGAGACATGGCTAAAGAAGCAACTCCAGCCCGTGGCGGCAAGCGCAAGGAACGCAAGAACGTCTCTTCCGGCGTCGTGCATGTGAACTCCAGCTTCAACAACACGATGATCACCATCACCGACGTCCAGGGCAACACGATCTCGTGGGCCTCCGCGGGCAAGCTCGGTTTCAAGGGCTCGCGCAAGTCGACGCCATACGCCGCGCAGGTTGCCGGCGAGCAGGTGGCGCGCGCTGCCATGGAACATGGCATGCGCACCGTTGAAGTTGAAGTCTGCGGTCCCGGTTCGGGCCGTGAGTCGGCACTTCGCGCCCTGCAGGCTGCTGGCCTTCAGGTCACGTCGATCCGCGATGTGACGCCAATTCCGCACAACGGCTGCAGGCCGCCCAAGCGCCGCCGCGTCTGACGCGTGATGATCGGGCCGCCTGCACGCAGCTGGGCGGCGTCAAGAGGAATTCTAGACAGGGCAGGGCAATCTGCCGGAGGCACTTGGGAACATGAACATGCAGGTCAATCAGAAGAACTGGCAGGAACTGATCCGTCCCCTGAAGATCGACATCCAGCCGGGCAAGGATCGCCGCCGCGTGGCGACGATTGTTGCTGAACCGCTGGAGCGCGGTTTCGGTACGACGCTCGGTAATGCGCTGCGCCGCATCCTGTTGTCGTCGCTGCAGGGCGCTGCCGTCAATTCGGTGCAGATCGACGGCGTTCTGCACGAATTCTCGTCGATCGCCGGCGTTCGCGAAGATGTCACGGACATCATCCTGAACATCAAGGAAATCGCCTTTGTCATGCATGCGGATGGCCCGAAGCGCCTGACGCTGCGCAAGGAAGGGCCGGGCGTGGTGCGCGCTGGCGACATCCAGCAGACGTCGGAAGTCCAGATTCTCAACCCCGAGCACGTGATCTGCACGCTGGACCAGGGCGCGGAAGTGCGCATGGAGTTCACCGTCAATAGCGGCAAGGGCTATGTGCAGGCCGAAAAGAACCGCCCGGAAGATGCCCCGATCGGCCTTATCCCGGTTGATTCCATCTACTCTCCGGTGCGCAAGGTTTCCTACCGTGTCGAAGCGACGCGCGAAGGCCAGGTGCTCGACTATGACAAGCTCATCATGACCGTCGAGACCAACGGTTCGGTCTCGCCGGAAGACGCCGTGGCCTATGCCGCGCGCATCCTGCAGGACCAGATCTCGGTCTTCATCAACTTCTCGGAACCCGTCCAGCACGTTGTCGAAGACCAGCAGCGTTCGGAACTGCCGTTCAATGCTGCCCTTCTCAAGAAGGTGGACGAACTCGAACTTTCGGTTCGCTCTGCCAACTGCCTGAAGAACGACAACATCGTCTATATCGGCGATCTCATCCAGAAGACCGAAGCCGAAATGCTGCGCACGCCGAATTTCGGCCGCAAGTCGCTGAACGAGATCAAGGAAGTCCTGGCCCAGATGGGCCTCCATCTTGGCATGGAAGTGGCCAATTGGCCGCCGGAGAACATCGAAGAGCTCGCCAAGAAGCTCGAGACCCATTACTGATTTTTGAGGCAGCGCGCCCAGGGCGCCCCGCCGTTGTGTGAAGGAGAATAGAAATGCGTCATGGATTTAGCGGCCGCCGCTTCAGCCGCACGACCGAGCACCGCAACGCCATGTTCGCCAACATGTCGGCGTCGCTCATCAAGCACGAGCAGATCGTGACCACGCTGCCCAAGGCGAAGGACCTCCGTCCCATCGTCGAAAAGCTGGTGACGCTCGCCAAGAAGGGCGGCCTGCACGCCCGCCGCCAGGCCATCTCGCAGATCAAGGACGAGACCCAGGTCAAGAAGCTGTTTGACGTTCTCGCGGCCCGCTACAAGGACCGCAACGGCGGCTACCTCCGCATCATGAAGGCCGGCTTCCGCTATGGCGACAACGCCCCTGTGGCTGTGATCGAGTTCGTCGACCGCGACGTGACCGAAAAGGGCAAGGAATCGGGCCCTAAGCAGGTCAAGGACGAAGCACCGGCTGAAGCCGCGGCGTAAGTCCAACCGACCATCGGATTCGAAAAAGCGGGCCCCTTTGGCCCGCTTTTTTTGTCGTTACCCGCTATCAGAACAGCTTTCAAAGAGGTTGGCCGGGCAGAAA
>CAZUKI010000239.1:1188-4046 GCA_964620785.1 uncultured Aestuariivirga sp. | reverse complement strand
CCTCGCCGCCCTCGAACCATGAAATGAAGACCGTCTCGAGAGGCTCTGGAATCGAGAATGGTTCGCCATACATTTCCTCATGCTCGATGAAGATATGTTCGGGCAGGCCGGCGGCGATCGGATGGTTGCGGTTCAGCACCCAGACGCGCTCGTTCTCGCCAGCTTCGCGCCACTTCAGCGCGCAGGGCGTACCCATGAGGCGCTTGAAGATTTTCGAGAAATGCCCGGAGTGCAGGACAATGAGACCCATGCCCTCCCACACCCGTTTGGCCACGCGCTCGACAATCTCATCCTTCACTTCGCCATGCGCCACATGGCCCCACCAGATGAGGACATCGGTTTCATCGAGCCGCTTCTGCGACAGGCCGTGCTCGGCATCGTCATCGAGCAGGGCGTGATCGACCTTGAACTCGTTGTGGCCCTTGAAGGCGGCCTTGAGCGCCCCGTGCATGCCCTCGGGATAGATGGTGGAAACGAGCTTGTTGCTCTTCTCGTGCCGGTGCTCGTGCCAGATCAGGACATTGATGGTCATTTCGTTTCGATTCTCTTTCCAGCTTCGTCAAAGCGGTGGGTGTGCCCGTCAACCGGCCTGAGGTAGACCTTGTCGCCCTTGGCAACGGCAGTGCGGCCGTTCTCGCGGGCTGTTACCATGCCATGCCCGGTCTGCACATAGATGAAACTGTCGCTGCCAAGCACTTCGGTATATTCCGCGATGCCTGAAATTGCGGCAGCATTTGCCTTGGTCGAGATCTCCAGATGCTCAGGGCGCACCCCCAGGGTCTTGCATTTGGCTTTCTCGGCCGGAGCGCCGGTGATGAAGTTCATCGGGGGTGAGCCGATGAAGCCGGCCACGAACAGGTTGCCGGGCTTTTCATAAAGCTCCATGGGTGTTCCCACCTGTTCGACGCGGCCCGCCTGCAACACGACGATGCGGTCAGCGAGGGTCATCGCCTCTACCTGGTCGTGGGTCACATAGATCATGGTGGTGTTCGGCATGTCGCGCTTGAGCTTGGCTATTTCCATGCGCGTCGCCACGCGAAGGGCGGCATCGAGGTTCGACAGCGGCTCATCGAAAAGGAAAACCTTGGCGCCGCGCACGATGGCCCGGCCGATGGCGACACGCTGGCGCTGCCCGCCAGACAGGGCCTTTGGCAGCCGCGTAAGATAGGGGCCCAGTTGCAGCATGTCGGCAACCTTCTGCACCCGCGCCTTGATCTCGTCGCGCGCCACGCCCTGGTTCTCGAGCGCGAAGGAAATGTTCTCGAACACGCTCATGTGCGGATAGAGAGCGTAGGACTGGAACACCATGGCAATGCCGCGCTTGGACGGCGGCACCTCATTGACCACCGCGTGGTCGATTTCCAGCGTGCCGGTGCTGATTGTCTCCAGACCGCTGATGGCCCGCAGCAGCGTGGACTTGCCACAGCCCGACGGCCCGACGAAAACGATGAATTCGCCGGATTTGATGTCGAGATTGATGTCCTTCAGGATGTGAACCGAGCCATAGGCCTTGTTCAGCTTCGTCATCTTGATATCGGCCATGTCAGCCTCCCTTCACAGAGCCGGCCAGGAGGCCGCGGACGAAATAGCGTTGCAGAGAAAAGAACACGAGTAGCGGCACGATGATGGTGACGAAGGCGGATGCCGTCAGGATCTCCCAATTGCCGCCGCGCGACCCCAAGAGTGAGTTGAGCTGATAGGTGAGCACCGCCTTGTCCTTCTCGGTGCCGAGAAAGACCATGGCAACGAGCAGGTCGTTCCACACCCAGAGGAACTGGAAGATGGCGAAGGAGGCGAGCGCCGGGAATGTCAGCGGCAGGATGATGCGCTTGAAAATCTTGAAGTCGTTGGCGCCATCCACCTGTGCCGATTCAATGAGGTCGCGCGGCAGGCCGGCAATATAGCTCCTGAGCAGGTAGATCGCGAAGGGAAGCCCGAAAGCGGTGTGGGCCAGCCAGATGCCGAGGTAGGTCTTGGGCAGGAAGCCCGTGGCATTGTAGAGCTTGAGCAGCGGGATCAGCGACATCTGCAACGGAACCACAAGCAACCCGACGATCACCGAGATCATCAGGGCCCGTCCCGGTATCTTCATCCAGGCCAGCGCATAGGCGGCAAAGGCGGCAATCAGGATGGGAATGATGGTGGCGGGAATGGTGACGGTGAGCGAGTTGACGAAGGACTGCCCGATGCCTTCCGAGAACAGCACCGTGCGATAGTTGTCGGTGGTGAACTTGGGTGGCACCGAGGCCACATAGAACACGCGCTGGCCATTGCCATCGGCAAGGCGCACCGGCGACGTATAGACATAGGAGCCGTCGGCGTTGACGGTCATGGTCCGGCCATCGTCGTAGGAGGCCGTGGTGCCGGCGGGAAATTCGTTCGGCTTGGCAACGCGCGTGCCGAAGGCGCTGATGACGCCACCACCTTCGCTTCCTTCAAAAATATTGCCGCTGATGACGAACTTGCCGCCCTGCTCAACCTGTTCGGATGTGGGCTTGGTGCGTCCCTGGGCACTGCGCTCAGCCGTCGAAAGGGCCGTCCACCAGCCGGAGGCGGCGATCAGGTTGGCATCGCGCAGCGAGGAAATCAAAAGCCCCGCGGTCGGCAGCGTCCACAGCGCAACGATGATGATGACCGCGAGGTTCAGCGCGAACTTCGAGGGTTCAAGCCTGAAGCGTTCCCACATCTCAGTGCCCTCCCTTGTTCTCGGCATTGGCCTGGCGGATGTTCCAGATCATGATCGGCAGCACCGCCAGCATGATGATGATCGCGATGGCGGCGCCCCGGCCAAAATCGCCGCCACCGCGAAACATCCAGTCGAACATCAGGTTCGCGAGAACCTGCGTGTCCCACTGGCC
>CAZUKI010000239.1:0-1088 GCA_964620785.1 uncultured Aestuariivirga sp. | reverse complement strand
GGGTCACCACCGAGCCATGTGACGATGGCATTGAGAATGCCGATCTGGTCCTGGCCCTTTTCGCGATAGTCGTAGACGAATTTCCAGATCACTGAGGCGCCGACGAAGGAGATTGCCATCGGCAGGAAGATGAAGCTCTTGGCAATCGAACCCCACCAGATGCGGTCGGTGAGGACGGCGATGATCAGCCCGCACAGCGTGCAGGCCGCCGGCACGACGAGCAGCCACAGGAAATTGTTGAAGATCGAGGTGCGGAACTGGCTGTCGTTGAAGGCCCAGCGGTAATTGTCGAGGCCGACGAAGCTGTCGCCGGTCTTGTCATGCAGCGACAGCCAGATCGTCTGGAACACCGGGTAGATCAGGTAGATCGCCAGCAGGATCAGCGCCGGCAGGAGAAAGAGCCACGGCCTGATGGTGCTTTGCAGCTTGAGGTTCCGGATCGAGCGGTCGTCATTGCTGGCATCGACCGGCAGCAGCCTGTCGAGGAGCCAGTTTGAGCTGAAATAGTAGAAGAGGCAGCCGCCAACGCCGAGGACCACCGCGATCAGCGCGCTCATGAGTTGCCATGTCATGTCTGAAACTCCCCAGTGTCAGGCTGTTGCATCGTTCAATCCCACACAGAACAACGGAGAAAAAAGGCGGGAAACAGTGGCCGGTGAAAGCCTGCCGTTTCCCGCTTGGTTTTCGGGAGGAATCGAAAACCTGAGGGTCATGGCTCCGGCCGCCGGTCGCCCCGCGGCCAGCCCATCACGGGCTTACTTGATTTCGTCCCAGGCCTTCTGGATGGCAGCGCCGGTATCGGCAGCAGACTTGCCACCGACAAAGTCCACCATTCCCGTCCAGAACGCACCTGCACCGATCTTGCCCGGCATCAAGTCCGAGCCGTCGAAGCGGAAGGTGGTGGCGGAGGTGAGAATCTCGCCCTGCTTGCGCGCTGCCTCGTTGATGTAGGCGTCCTGATTCACGGTCTTGAGCGGCGTGAGGAAACCACCGTCCTTCATGAACAGTTCATGGGCGAGCGGCATCTTGAGGAATTCGATGAAGGCACGGGCGGCCTTCGAATCCTTGGTGATCGACACCAGCGTGCC
>CAZUKI010000238.1:0-4061 GCA_964620785.1 uncultured Aestuariivirga sp. | reverse complement strand
GAAACCCAAGCCCAAGGCGAAGCACAGGGCGAAGAAGAGGAAGAAGCGGAAATGAACGCACAAGCCTATCCACTCCAGTGGCCCGAGAATTTCCCGCGCTCTCCGACGCGCGAGAAGAGCAAGTTCAAGACAACGCTTGCCGGTGCCATCAAGAACGTCAACGAAAGCCTCGTGCGTTTCAGTAACGACAGCGGGAAGGCCGTCAGCGACATAGTCCTATCGTCAAACTGCACGCTCGGACAGAATCGCCCGCCGGATCCCGGTGTTGCTGCATGGTTCAGGTGGGCGGGGGAAAGCATCTGCATCCCAGTGGACTGCTACACCTCACCCGAGGAAAACCTGCAGGCAATCTATCACGTCATAGAAGCCCGCCGCACCGAACTACGTCACGGCACCCTGCACCTCGTCAAGGCGACAATGAGGGGCTTCAAGGCCCTGCCGCCGCCGCCTGGGAAGAAGGCGCCGCGTCCTTGGACAGACGTGCTTGGCGTGCCGGTGAGAGCGACCAAGGATCAAATCGAGCAAGCCTACAAGGTCAAGGCCAAGAAGGCACACCCCGACGCCGGTGGGAGCGACGAAGCCATGGCCGAATTGAACCAAGCGAAGCAGGAGGCCTTGGCACAATGAAGAACAAAATGCTCACTGAACTTGCCAATAAAATCCTTCCTAAGATGCAGAAGGAGACAGGCGTCACTTATCGCGTTGTCGCACTTCGCGGCTGGGTGAAGGACAACATTGCCCGCTTTGAAATCACTCTCACAGACCAGCATCCCACGAAAGGCGAAGTCACTTACTCCAAGACGTGCGAACTTCCGGCCTCTCAGACCAGGAGAAGCGCTGCAACACTGGCGACGCAGCTGCACCGCTGGATTGCGGAGACAAAGACCGCAAAATGACCACCTTCTTCATCGGCTGCACTCACTTCGGCCACTCCAACATCATCAATCTGGCCAAGCGCGCATGGCGCGATGGCTACAAGGGGCTCGCTGCCCTGCTGGCCGTAGCCTGGGACACCCAGTTTGCCCCGGTCGATTGCCGCACCCTCACGCTCGGCCAGCGCGTCAAGGACCGCCGCGGCACCTTTTTCGATACAGCGAGGGGCAAGACGGGCAAGGCGGTGATAGGCACGCTTTCGCGTCGAACGGTCAAAATCATGGACGCCTATATTGCCGGCCTCGGCTTCGACCTGCACGAAGATGCACCAATTTTCCGCCAGCTGAATGGCCGGCCGTTCAAGTCCAAGGACTTGAGCGACGAGTTCCGGCTGATTCGGGATCTGGTGTTTCCCGGCGACAACCGCCTGATGTTGGACATCCGCAGGTCGGGAGCAGTCGAGGCCCTGGCTGGCCAAGTTGAAATATCAGCAATCGCCGCCAAGATGGGCAATACGATCGACGTAAACAAGAAATTGCAGGAGACATACCTGCCGCGCCGCGCGGCAACCGTCAGATTGGTTGATGAAGCCCGCAAACGCGGGCGCCAGATTCTCAAGGATGAAGAGTAATGCGTTTCCCAACTTTTAGCGATTTTGCATACCATTCCGGGCATGAAAACTCGGAGGCCGTCATTGATTTCATTGGAAAACATGGACGCCTGTCACGCCGAAGGTCGCGGGTTCGAGCCCCGTCACTCGCGCCATTTTCCCCATACATTTCAATTGCGTCCATCGGCGCAATTTTATTTCCCGAAAATCCGGGCCGAGCCTCCCAACTTTTTGAGCGCGATGTTGCTCTCCCGTTCGCGGGAGGGCGGGCATGACCGCGCGCTACCGCCTGTCAGATGACGGCCAGAGCATTCTCAGGATCGAGGAATACTGGAACTCGGAGGATACCGGATGGGCCGAGCGCCACTTCCACGCATTTGACTTTGAACCCGGCACGACAGCCGAAGCAAAGGCACGGCGCGTTGAGGAATTGAACCGGGGCTAGTCCCCAAACACAGAGGAGAGAACATGAGTTACGAAGCTTGGGGTGATGGAGACGACGACGATGGCAGAGTCACAACGGAACGTTGCGAGGAAGCTTTCACGGCTGGCTTGCAGGCTATGCGTGAAATGCTGGCTCGATTTGTCGAGCAGGGTGGCGATAGCACTACTGCCGCGTCGATCCGGGCCAATTGGAACCCGTCATGGGGGAAAGACCCTGGAAGGCCGGATGAAATTGCACAGGATTGTTGGACGTGACCCCCGGCGCTGAGGCACTGAAATGATCGGCAAGAGATACGGCATTTGGACCGTCTTGTGCGTCAAGAACCTGCCGCCATGGCCGTGGGTCTGGATGAAATCGGATTGCGGCCACTACGGGCGCGTTTCGGTGCGCGACCTTGATACTTTTGATTGCACAACCCCGCCCAACCCCGGCGCTGGTCGCCTGTAGGAGAATAGAGAATGTCCAAATGGCGGCTATACGCGCTTTGCATCGCTGGCGGATTGTTTATCGGCTGCTTGTACGGAGTCTTAATCCTGGCGCTGACAACGCTGACCTGACCATGCGTTTAGGAGGATAGAGGATGGCCCGCTCAGTTGAAGCCATTCAGGCGCATATCCGGCAGGTCAACCGAAGCCTGCACGACAGCCAGGAACATCGGCAGATCGTGGGGTTGGAATATCGCCTTCAAGAACTTTTCGAAGAATTGCGTTTGGCGCAGGCCCAATCACCCACACAGACAGGAGAGAAGTGACATGGGCGGCGAAAGCATTGTAACGATGCAGGCGGTTCCCCCGCTTGAGGGCGGTGCAATTCCGACCTCGCCGCTCCAATTGTCAAAGCACGAGTGGAGAGTTGAAAACCTTCCACTGGAAACCGCTCGCCATCTGGTCAAGGACTATCACTACTCTCGGGGTGCTTCCAACACCGCCACCTATCTGCATGGCCTATTTCCAAAAGACTGGCATTGGTATGCACAAGCTGTCGGTTGCGCATGGTGGATTCCCCCTACTAAGACCGCTGCGAGGGCACAGGCTGGCGATGATTGGCAAGGTGTCCTCGCCCTGTCGCGGCTTGTCATTCAACCGAACACACCCAAGAATGCAGCGTCATTTCTGCTGTCAAAATCCATGTTTTTGATTGACCGCGAAAGATGGCCTGTCCTCGTCACCTATGCCGACGAATGGCAGGGCCACACTGGAGCGATCTATCGTGCTACTGGCTGGCAGTACGATGGGTTGACCGGGCCGCAGCCGACGTATGTCAAGAACGGCGTGATGATAGCCAGAAAGCGCGGCAACATCACTCGCACACACGCCGGAATGATTGACATTGGCGCGGAGTTCATCGGCAAGTTTCGCAAACACAGATTTGTGCACAGACAGGAGAGTGGCCATGACAGACCTTCGCAAGCTGGCTGACGCCCAGATCAAGCATATGGTTGACCGCTTCCTCGGGTGGAAGCTGCCAGAGGATT
This sequence comes from uncultured Aestuariivirga sp., assembly GCA_964620785.1. Lineage (GTDB taxonomy): Bacteria > Pseudomonadota > Alphaproteobacteria > Rhizobiales > Aestuariivirgaceae > Aestuariivirga. The sequence continues at coordinate 659 of CAZUKI010000238.1, read as the reverse complement.
TCCAGCCAGACGCAGGCATCAGCTTCAAGCGCGAGTTCAACGAAAACACGCCTTGGCCGTCGAAGCATGAGCCCGTGGGCACCAACCTGTTCACCGCCGTTCAGGCCGATGCAATGGTGCGCCATATGCTCGAAGGGCTGCCCGAGGATAGCGCCTCAGCAGCGAAAGACGCTGAGATTGCGAGGCTCAGGGAGGCGTTGAGTGCGGCTTGCGGCTATATGCGTAACGCGGCCATTGATCTTGGCACTGGCGCGCCGAAAAAGACGGCCCTTGCCACAGTCGAAGGCGGATTGAAGCGGGCAGAAGCCGCGCTAGGAGACCGGGCGTGAGTAATGAGATTGAAGTTGAAAGGAGGCGGTGGTTTTGCCTGGGGTGCGGCGGGGAATGGGAACTTACCTATTACCCCAAGGCCCTTGGAAAGTTTAATGCTCGAATGATTTTCCCGCCAAAGTGCAAAACAAAAGACAGGTGTGAAACCATGGCCTACCGATCTATGGGCGTGGATTTTGTGTCGGAAGCCACCCTCAAGGAGCCATCACATGGATGACTTGAAGATGCTGCTTTCTTTGCCGGGGCAATAGGAATCATTGAGGAGTTATCGCAGAAATGACCGAAGCACAGATCATACCCATGACAGACCTTCGCAAGCTGGCTGAGGG
>CAZUKI010000237.1:0-4171 GCA_964620785.1 uncultured Aestuariivirga sp. | reverse complement strand
CGGTTTGCGTTCGCCTGCCAGCATGAGCCAAGCCAGCAGCACGAGTGCCAGCGCCGCAGGTGGCAACAAGGCGCCGGCGACGAAATCCCAGCCCCACCAGGCGAGAAGCTTGCCCGAGCTGAACGATGCAATGGCCATGAGGAAGGAAATGCCGAAGTCATTGGCTGCCTGCACCTTGCCGCGCTCGGCAGGACGATAGCAGTCGGTCAGCATGGTGGTGCCGCCGATGAAGCCGAAGTTCCAGCCGAGGCCAAGGAGGATCAAGGCTACGGAAAAATGCGTGAAGGTCATGCCGAGGAGCCCGCCGATGCCGGCCCCGATCAGGATCACGATGCCGAGCGCCGTGATCTTCTCGGCGCCGAAGCGGCGGATCAACTGGCCCGTGAAGAAGCTTGGCACGAACATGGCGAGCACATGCCACTGGATCACCCAGGCAGCATCGCCCTTGGTCAGGCCGCAACCGATCATGGCAACGGGCGTTGCTGTCATCATCAGGTTCATCAGCGCATAGGAGAACATGGCCGCAACCATGGCGACGACGAGCCTGCGCTGGCGCAGAAGTTCTGGCCAGCTTCGCGCCGGTCCCTCGGCAATTGCGAGTTTCGGTTTCGGCAGTTTGAGCGATGCCACCACCACCATGTTGGCGAGCGCCAGCAGGACGGTCGCCGCATAGGACCCGGCAAAGACATGGGCCGGCAGCAGTTCGCTGGTGCCATTTGAAATCAGCGTCCCCGCAACCGCCGCCACGACGCCGCCTGTCAGCACCCAAGAAATGGCGATGGACTTGCTGTTTTCGTCGGCACTTTCGGCGGCGGCAAAGCGATAGAAACCTGACGTTGCCTGGAACACCCCCTGCAATGCCGTGGCAATGCAGAAGGCCGCAAAGTTGCTGGTCATGATCGACCAGACGGCAAGCACGGAGCCAATAATGCTGACCGCGGCGCCGGCAATGAATACCGGCTTGCGGCCCACCCGCTGCATGACCAGCGAGGCCGGAATTGTGGTGAACATGGCCCCGACCACGAAAGTGGTGATGGGCAAGGTGGCAAGCCCCGGTGACGGAGCAATGTTGAGACCGACGAGGCCCGCAGTCGCAAAGACCGTGATGATGCAACAGGAATAGAGCGCCTGTGCCGCAGCGAGGAGGAAGATTGTCCGGCGTGACTGGGCTGCTTCAACGGTGGTCGATGATGCGCTCACCCCTTGAACTCCGCGGGCCGGCGCTGGCGGGCCAGCGTGTTCAGCACACCGTTGATGAAGCGGGGTTCATCGCCACCATCGAAGAAGGCATCGGCGACATCGACGTATTCGGAGATGGCGACACGCGCTGGAACTTTCTCCATGAACGCCAGCTCATATGCGCCCGCCCGCAGAATGGCGCGCACCGTCGAGTCGAGCCGGTGCAGCGGCCAGTCCTTGTCGAGAACCTTGTCGAGTGTCGGGTCAAGCAGTGCCTGTTCGCGCACGGCACCTTCCACCACTTCGCGCAGGTGCCGGAAGTCGGCTTCGCCGCAGTCGCCATTGTCGAAGTTGTCGCCCGCGGCGCGCGAGGAAAATTGCGCCAGCACTTCGCCGAGGTCGGTGGCGGCAATGTCCATCTGGTAAAGCGCCTGAACTGCTCCGAGCCTTGCGGCGGAACGGGCGATGGGCGGCTGGCGCGGCGTGGACATGGTTCTCGGGTTCAACTTTCAATCAGCAATAAGTCAATCGTGACAGCCTGATAGGCCCTTCCGGCGGCGATTGCCACCCCTGCCCGCCGCATGCGGGCTTGCGCAGCCGGAAGGTTCGGTGCGGTTTCGCCGGCACAATTTTTAATCATTTTGCCCCCGTGACCGCCTGTTGAGGACTGCCAACCCTGGTGTTAGCGTGCCGAAGCGTGCGCGACTTTCGCGCTGTGAACGTTACGGTGGATGGCTGACATGAAGCTGCAACGCACTTGCCGTTCTGGTGTTCCGGGGCGCTCGGCAACCCTGTTGTTCGCAACACTCATACTGTCGTCAACGGCACCGCTGCCAGCGCTTGGACAGGAAACAGAATTTGGCAGCGCCGGAAACTGGAAGGTGTCACGGCTCGATGGCGTTGGCTGCTATGCACGCGCATCGCTCGAGCCATCTGAGCCTGACCCGACCCTGGACCAGATCACCGTCCCGTTCCTGCTCCATCCGGGCAATGGTGCCGACTCCGTTCTGCTTGGCGCCCTGCCGAAGTTGCTGGCCGAGAACCAGAAAGTTTCCTTCACCATCAGGACCGGCTCTGGCGTGGAAAAATTCACGGGCATCGGCATACCCGCCATGTTCGGGAACTATGTGAACGTCAAGCGCAGCAAGAAGCTCATTGCTGCCCTCAAGGGCGGCGGCGGCCTTTCCATCCTGGGCCTCGAAGAAGCCGCGCTGGATGGCGCCAGCAATGCCTTTGCGCTGGGTGCTGATTGCCTGAAGAAGATGCGCTGAGGCGATAGTGCCGCAAGGCATTTCAGGCCAGTCATGTGAGGAGCGACACCAGCAAACCCATTGGTGGAATGTAGCGGGATATGGCAGATCCACCGCGCTCTGTCAAGGATTATTTCCTATTTCTAGGATTTACTTCTGGTCCTTGTCGAGTTCCTCGATGATATCTTCGAAATCCTTGGCCTCGCGGAAATCACGATAGACCGAGGCAAAGCGCACATAGGCAATGTCATCGAGGTTGCGCAGGCCGTCCATCACAAGGGCGCCGATCTGCTCGGACTTGATTTCGCTTTCACCCAGGCTCTCGAGCTGGCGGACGATGCCGGAAATCATGCGCTCGATCTTGTCCTCATCGACGGGGCGCTTGCGCAGCGCCACCTGCACCGAGCGGGCGAGCTTGTCACGGTCAAATGGGGTGCGGCGGCCCGACTTCTTCACCACCATGAGTTCGCGCAGTTGCACGCGCTCGAAGGTCGTGAACCTGCCGCCACATGCCGCGCAGACACGCCGGCGCCGGATCGCCGAATTGTCTTCGGTGGCGCGGCTGTCCTTCACCTGTGTGTCGGCATTGCCGCAGAATGGGCAGCGCATCGGCTCGGTTGGTCCTCGTCTGGCTGTAGAAGTCTAGCTGTAGATCGGGAAGCGCTTGGTCAATGCCAGGACGCGGCGCTTCACCGATGATTCGACCTTAGCATTGCCCTCCTCGCCGTGCTGCGCAAGGCCATCGAGGACTTCGGTAATGAGCAGCCCAACCTCGCGGAATTCGGCCTCGCCGAAACCGCGGGTCGTGCCCGCCGGCGAACCAAGGCGGATACCGGAGGTAATCATCGGCTTCTCCGGGTCGAAGGGAATGCCGTTCTTGTTGCAGGTGATGTAAGCACGGCCGAGTGCTGCCTCGGCGGCCTTTCCGGTGAGGCCCTTCTTGCGCAGGTCCACCAGCATGAGATGCGTGTCGGTGCCGCCCGTGGTGATGGCACAACCACCCTCGATCATTGTTTCGGCAAGCACCTTGGCGTTCTTCACAACCTGGGTTGCGTATTTCTTGAAAGCCGGCTTCAACGCCTCGCCAAAGGCCACAGCCTTGGCGGCAATCACATGCTCCAGAGGTCCGCCGATGATGCCGGGGAACACGGCCGAGTTGATCTTCTTGCCGAGATCCTCGTCCCTGGAGAGGATCATGCCACCGCGCGGCCCGCGCAACGTCTTGTGGGTGGTGGTCGTCACCACATGGGCATGCTCAACCGGGTTGGGATGAGCGCCGCCAGCCACAAGGCCCGCGAAGTGCGCCATGTCCACGAAGAGATAGGCGCCGACGCTATCTGCGATCTCGCGGAAGCGCTTGAAGTCGATGACGCGCGGATAGGCGGAGCCTCCGGCGATGATGAGCTTTGGCCTGACCTCGAGAGCCTGGCGGGCCACGTCATCGTAGTCGATTTGCTGGTTGTCTTCGCGGACCTTGTAGGAGGCAACCTTGAACCACTTGCCGGATTGGTTCACCGGCGAACCATGGGTCAGGTGACCGCCGCAGGCCAGATCGAGGCCCATGAAGGTGTCGCCGGGTTGCAGCAGCGCAAAGAACACGCCCTGGTTTGCCGTGGCGCCCGAGTGCGGCTGGACATTCGCATAGTTGGCATTGAAAAGCTGCTTCGCCCGGTCGATTGCCAGTTGTTCGGACTGGTCCACATACTGGCAGCCGCCATAGTAGCGGCGGCCCGGATAGCCCT
>CAZUKI010000236.1:0-4190 GCA_964620785.1 uncultured Aestuariivirga sp. | reverse complement strand
AGCCGCTGCCGAAGTCGCAGACCTCCGAGGAAAGCGCCAACAAGAGCAAGAACGAGACGCATGAGCGCATTATCTTTTCGGAGCGCTTCGCCTGCCCCGTTTCGGGCTTCACCATCGAAGAGATCGAGCCGCGGCTGTTCTCGTTCAACAACCCCCATGGCGCCTGCCCGACCTGCGATGGCCTCGGCACCGAATTGAAGTTCGAGCCTGACCTCGTGGTGCCGGATAACAGCCTGTCGCTGCGTGAAGGTGCCGTGGCCCCCTGGGCAAAGACCGGCGCCACCTCGCCTTACTACATGCAGACGCTGGAGGCGCTGGCCAAGCACTACAAGGCCTCCATGACGGCACCGTGGAAGGACCTGCCAAAGAAGTTCCGCGACGCCGTGCTCAACGGCACTGGCGAGGACGAAATCGCCATCACCTATGATGACGGCCTGCGCAGCTACAAGACCAAGAAGCCTTTCGAGGGCGTCATCGGCAACATCGAGCGGCGCTGGCGCGAAACCGACAGCGAGTGGATGCGCGAGGAACTGGGCCGCTACCAGTCTGATCACCCGTGCCACGCCTGCGGCGGCATGCGCCTCAAGCCCCAGGCACTCGCCGTCAAGATCGACCACAAGCACATCGGTGAGATTTCACAGTTCTCCATCGCCCAGGCCGATGCCTGGTATCGCAATCTCGACAGCAAGCTGACGCCGAAGCAGAAGGAAATCGCCACCCGTATTCTCAAGGAAATCCGCGAGCGCCTGAAGTTCCTCGTTGATGTAGGGCTTAATTATCTCTCGCTGTCGCGCGTCTCGGGCACGCTGTCCGGCGGTGAAAGTCAGCGCATCCGCCTTGCCTCGCAGATCGGCTCCGGCCTCACCGGCGTGCTCTATGTGCTGGACGAGCCATCGATCGGCCTGCATCAGCGCGACAATGACCGCCTGCTGAAAACCCTTACCCACCTGCGCGATCTTGGCAATACCGTGATCGTGGTGGAGCATGACGAGGACGCCATCCGCCTTGCTGACCATGTGGTCGATATTGGCCCCGGTGCCGGTGTCAACGGCGGCCGCGTCGTGGCGGAAGGAACGCCGGAACAGATCATGCAGTCGCCGGACAGCCTCACGGGCCGCTATCTCGTTGGGCTGGAACAGGTGCCAACACCGACCTCGCGCCGGCGCTTCGAGAAGAAGCGCTCGATCCGCGTCTTTGGCGCCAGGGCGAACAACCTGAAGAACGTCAATGCCGAGATTCCGGTCGGCCTCTTCACCTGCATCACTGGTGTTTCTGGCGGCGGCAAATCCACCCTGCTCATCGATACCGTGTATCGCGCCCTGGCGCGCAAGCTCATGGGTTCGCGTGAGCCGCCGCTGGAGCATGACCGCATCGAGGGCATCGAGCATCTCGACAAGATCATCGACATCGACCAGTCACCCATCGGCCGCACCCCGCGTTCAAATCCCGCGACCTACACGGGCGCCTTCACACCCATCCGCGACTGGTTCGCCGGGCTGCCGGAGGCCAAGGCCCGCGGCTATGAGCCGGGGCGCTTCTCGTTCAACGTCAAGGGCGGGCGCTGCGAAACCTGCCAGGGCGATGGTGTCATCAAGATCGAGATGCACTTCCTGCCCGACGTCTACGTGACTTGCGATGAATGCCACGGCCACCGCTACAATCGCGAGACACTGGAGATCAGGTTCAAAGACAAGTCGATTGCCGATGTCCTGGAAATGACGGTGAGCGAAGGTGCCGAGTTCTTCCGGGCCGTTCCTTCCGTGCGCAACATCCTCGATACATTGCAGCGTGTGGGGCTTGGCTACATCAAGATCGGCCAGCAGGCTACGACGCTGTCCGGCGGCGAGGCCCAGCGCGTCAAGCTCTCCAAAGAACTGTCACGCCGCGCCACTGGCCGCACGCTCTATCTTCTCGACGAGCCGACCACCGGCCTGCACTTCCATGATGTGAAGAAGCTTCTCGAAGTGCTGCATGAACTGGTCGACCAGGGCAACACCGTGGTCGTGATCGAGCACAATCTTGAAGTCATCAAGACGGCGGACTGGATCATCGACCTTGGGCCGGAAGGTGGTGATGGCGGCGGCGAGATCGTGGTGGCCGGAACACCCGAGGATGTGGCGCGCGAACCGCGAAGCTACACCGGCCAGCATCTGCGTCATGTTTTGAAACGGGGACGGAAAGAGGCGGCGGAGTGAGAGCCCGGTCATAGCGTTCCGTCCCGATCACGGATGGCGCCGCCATTCCTGCAAGTAAAAGAACGCAGAACCGGAGTTAGGCGGTTCGGCCCTCCAGCTTCCTCGCTGTCCGCAAAGCCGGGAACATCTGGCTCCAGAGAGCCGCCACCATCATGGTGCCGACACCACCCATCACCACGGCCGTTACCGCGCCGAATTTTGCAGCAACCGAGCCCGCGCGGAATTCGCCCAACTCGTTCGATGCCCCGATGAACACCCGGTTCACGGCGTTGACGCGCCCCCTCACCTCGTCCGGCGTCCACAACTGCATCAGTGTTTCGCGCACATAGACCGAGACCATGTCGAAGGCGCCCATCAGCATCAGCGCGAAGATCGACAACGGCACCCAGGTGGACAGCCCGAAGACCAGCGTGAACAGCCCGAAGCCCGCGACGCACCAGAACAGGATGCGCCCCGCATGGTCCCAGATTCCGAACTTGGCGAGCCACAATGCCATGGCGACGGCGCCGACCCCCGGAGCCGCCCGCAACATGCCGAGCCCAAGCTCATTCACCTGCAGGATGTCGCGGGCATAGACTGGCATCAGCGCCGTGGCGCCACCCAGCAGCACCGCAAAGAGATCAAGCGAGATCGCGCCCAGCACGATGGGTTCCGACTTGATGAAGCGGAAGCCGGCCAACAGTGTCGAGATCGTCGTCTCTTCCACGCGGTTTGCCTGCTTCGTGTTGCCGACCAGGATGACGGCGACCATGGCAAGTGTTACCAGCAGCGCCGCCGTGCCATAGGCCGCCTCGCCCGCGATGCCGTAAAGCAACCCGCCGAGCACCGGCCCGGTGATGTTCGACAACTGCCACGACATGGAATTGAGCGAAATGCCATGCGGAATTGCCTCGCGCGGCAGGAGGTTGGGGGCCAGTGCATCTGCCGCCGGAGAAAAGAAGGCCCGCGCGATCCCGAGGAAGACGAGAATCACGAACATCGGCTCCACATGGGTCGGGTGCGACAGCGTGAAGAAAAGGAATGCAAGCGCACAGGCCACTTCGATCATCAGGCATGTTGTCAGGATGAGACGCCGGTTGAAACGGTCCGCCACCAGCCCGGTGACCAGCACCAGCAACAGCGCCGGCAGGAATTGCGACAGCCCGATGAGCCCCAGATCCCACGGGTTTCGCGTGATGTCATAGACCTGCCAGCCGATGGCAACGACCAGGATCTGCGCCGCAAAGCTGTGGCACAGGAGCGCCACGAGGTATTTCACATATTTCGGATAATGAAAGGCATTTCCGGACGGCTGCGCGGCGGGGGTGTCGCTCATGGCGCGTGCGTGCCACGGCCCAGGCGGCAAGTCAAAGCATGGCCGCCATGCCGCCCAATTCCGGCTGCCAGCCTCATCCAACTGTCGCAATTGCCGGGTGGAAATACCCCTGCTATAGGCGCGGCCATTCCCGCCACCCCAAAGAGGCCTTCATGGACAAGATCAAAGTTGCAAAGCCCGTTGTCGAACTCGACGGCGACGAGATGACCCGCATCATCTGGGACCAGATCAAGAAGGAACTGATCCTTCCCTATCTCGACATTGATCTCCACTACTATGACCTCTCCATCGAAAACCGCGACAAGACCGAGGACAAGGTCACGGTCGATGCCGCGAACGCCATCAAGGAACATGGCGTTGGCGTGAAATGCGCCACCATCACGCCCGATGAAGCGCGCGTGAAGGAATTCAACCTCAAGCAGATGTGGAAGTCTCCCAACGGCACCATCCGTAACATCCTCGGCGGCGTCATCTTCCGTGAGCCGATCATCTGCCAGAATGTTCCCCGCCTCGTTCCGGGCTGGACCAAGCCGATCATCATTGGCCGCCACGCTTTCGGCGATCAGTACCGCTGCACTGACTTCACGTTCCCCGGCAAGGGCACGCTCACCATCAAGTTCGTCGGCGACGATGGCAAGGTGATCGAAAAGGAAGTCTACAAGGCGCCGGGCGCAGGCGTG
>CAZUKI010000235.1:2296-4192 GCA_964620785.1 uncultured Aestuariivirga sp. | reverse complement strand
TTCCATACCCAAGACTTCGGAAATATGGGTAATGCGGCGTGAACCGTCGCGGAGGCGCGCGGCCTGGACGATGACGTCGATCGAGGAGGTGATCATCTCGCGGATGGTACGGCTCGGCAGCGAGTAACCGCCCATGGTGAGCAATTCGAGCGCGTTGTCGAAGATCGCGGTGTCTGACTGACCCTCATAGGAAATGGGCCAAAGCTTTGACAGGTCCTCACCCAGCACTTCCGACTTCATGTTGGCCTGGCGTGCGGCCATCCAGTTGAAGTTGCCGCGCACCGTGTTGATTTCGCCGTTGTGGCAGATGAAGCGATAGGGATGGGCCAGCGGCCATGACGGGAAGGTGTTGGTGGAGAAACGCTGATGCACCAGCGCGAAGGCCGACTGCACGCGTTCGTCCTTGAGGTCGCGATAGTAGTGGTCGAGCTCGGCGCCAAGCACGAGGCCCTTGTAAACGATGGTGCGGGCCGAGACGGACACCGGATAGTAGGCGCGTGCCTTGTTGCCGAGAACCTCGATGATGCGATTGGAAACCACCTTGCGGCAGACATAGAGCTTGCGCTCGAGATGGGCCTCGGAACGGATGGTCGGACCCTTGCCAATGAAAACCTGGCGATGAACGGGCTCGGTTCCCCTCACGGAATAGCCGAGGACGGTCTGGTCGACCGGCACATCGCGCCAGCCCAGAACCTTCAGGCCTTCCTCACGGGCTGTTTCCCACCAGATGCGCTCGATGTCCTGGCGATAGACGGGCTCGCGCGGCATGAAGAGGTAGCCGACGCCGTACTGGCCGGCGGCAGGTAGATCGAAGCCAGACCGCTTCGCTTCCTGTGCAAAGAGATCGTGGGGAATCTGGAGCATGATGCCCGCACCGTCGCCCGCCTTGGGGTCGGCACCCACGGCGCCACGGTGTTCAAGATTCTTGAGGATCGACAGTGCATCCTTGACCACGCGGTGGCTCTTGATGTTGTCGATATTGGCGAGAAGGCCGATGCCGCAGGCGTCGTGTTCATTGCGCGGATCGTACAGGCCGCTGGCATCCTTCATGCCTTCCGGCAGGAAACGGTGCGCTTGGGCGATGCGGGTCACGTCCGTTGTCATGGGCCAAACTCCTTGCCTTTTCGGGTCTTGCCGCCCCGGCCAGGGCGATTTGGGCATGATAGGACAGCAAGACTGTCCTTTTTAAGCACTGTTACGCAGGTGGCGCAAGTAAAGATTCAGTTCCGGGCAAAAATCGAAATAAAATTGCGCAGTTGGTTGCGCCACATTGGTGCCGCACGGATGATCAAACAGTGCATTCAATTTGGCATTGCATGACCCATGAAAGACCTTCCGATCTCCCGCCGCCGTCTGCTCGCCGGGCTTTCCAGCCTGGCACTGTCCGGTGTCGCCTCGGTGACGCCTGCCCTCGCCTATGAGGGCGCAGAGATCGTGGAGTTTCGCTCTCCCGAAGTGCCAGGAACGGTCATTGTCAACACCCACAAGCGTGCCCTCTATCAGGTGATCGGCCGGAATACGGCAATCCGCTATGGCGTTGCGGTCGGCAAGGCTGGCTTTGACTGGGCAGGTGTTGCCAAGGTAGGGCGCAAGGTGAAGTGGCCGCGCTGGACGCCACCCAAGTCAATGATCAAGCGCCGGCCGGAGCTGGCGCGCTGGGCCAATGGCATGCCGGGAGGAATTCCACAGAATCCGTTGGGCGCGCGCGGCATCTATCTCTTCGAGAATGGCCGCGACACGCTGTTTCGCATCCATGGTACAAATGAGCCGCGGAGTATCGGCAAGGCAGCCTCATCGGGCTGCATCCGCATGCTCAATGAAGAGGTTGAAGAACTGTACGACAATGTGCATGTCGGCACGAAGGTCATCGTTCTCTGAGAGCGTTGCAGAAATGTA
>CAZUKI010000235.1:0-2196 GCA_964620785.1 uncultured Aestuariivirga sp. | reverse complement strand
AAGGTGGCGCGCTATTCAGGGCGCAAGATTGTCTCCTTTGCCTCCAATGAAAAGAGCGGCACCATCATCATCCGCACCGCAGAGCGGGCACTCTATCAGGTCAGGGGGAATGGCAAGGCCATGCGCTACATGGTTGCCGTCGGCAAGGAGGGCTTCTCGTGGAGCGGCACGGCGCGCGTTGGCATGAAGCGCGTCAACCCTCGCTGGACACCGCCTCCCGAAATGATCGAACGCACGCCGCGTTATGCCAAATGGGCAAAGGGCATGCCGGGCGGCATCCCTGAAAATCCGCTGGGCGTGCGTGCGCTTTATCTGTTCACCAAGAGTGGCGACACCGGGTTTCGCATCCATGGCACCAATGCACCGTCATCAATCGGCACGGCGGCATCCTCGGGCTGCATCCGCATGCTGAACCAGGAAGTGATCGAACTCTATGAGAGCACGCCGCGCGGCACGAAGGTGATTGTCACCTGAGGCGGATGTCCCGCTAGCGGCAACTGCGCCACCAGCCCATGTCGACATGGAAGTGGTCGGCGTGGTCGGCGTTGTAATCAGGGCCAAGTGTCAGGTTGAACCAGTCGCAGAGGCCGTCGTGAGCGGCGCGCAGGAAGTTTCCTTCCTTGCCAGGTTTTCCCCACGTGCCCTTGACAGTAATGAGCTTGCCGCTCGCCGTGCGAAAGCCAGAGATGTCAAAGGCATTGGCCGTGGCGTGTTCGCTCATGGAGGTGCCGCGCCGCATGGTGCGGCAACTGTATGAGCCGAAGTGCAGGACTTCAGCGATCGGTTCACCAAGGATACGCGTTGCCGCTGGCTGCAGGTGATGGCGCTCCCATATGTAGAGTCTTGCGGCAACCGGGCAGCGCATTTCTTCCGGCCTGATGCGAGCCGTTGACAACCTTGATAACGTGATGGCGCCAGCAACTTCGCATTGGGTGCCAACGCCGCGCGCGGGCCTGGGCGCTTGCGGCTGTCCTGCCAGGGCGAAAGCCGCGAGGCAGTTCTGCTCCTCTGCATCGACGAGCTTCATTTGCCAATCGGTGAGAAGGCCCGGAGCCTGGCGCATGTCGGGAATGGCAAAGGGGTCATATTTCCTTGGCCACTCAAAAAAACCGAGCCGCGACGCCGGGTAAGCGAAGGCAAAAATGACAATCATTGCGAGCAGAAGCGTGCCAAGTGTCCGCCGTGCCGCCGAATTCTGCGATTTCATCAGGCCACCGATACCTTCGCTGCATTTGCCATATTGCATTGCACCCGTTAAGGTGCGCCGCAATCTATGGGACAGTGAAAATGGCTGATTCAAGACCGGCCGCCAGGCCGCTCTCTCCGCATCTACAAATCTATCGACCCATGCTGTCCATGACGATGTCAATCGTCCATCGCATCACCGGCGGAGCATTGTTCTTCGGGACCATCCTTTTTGTCTGGTGGCTCTCGGCTGCTGCCTATTCCGATGGTTATTTCGAGCTGGTGCAGGGGGTTTTCGGCCATTGGCTGGGCAGGCTCGTCCTCTTTGGCTACACATGGGCCCTCATCCACCACATGCTTGGGGGCCTGCGCCATCTGCTTTGGGACACGGGACGAGGCTATGAACTGGCTACCGTCGAAAAGCTGGTATGGGCCAATCTACTCGGCTCCGTCGCGCTCACTGTCCTTCTCTGGTTGATCGCCTTCGGGGTGTCGCCATGAGCAACATGCAGACGCCACTGAAGCAGGTCCGGGGACTCGGCGCGGCGAAATCGGGCACCGAGCACTTCTGGCAGCAGCGGCTGACGGCCATCCTTAACGTGCCGCTGGTTCTCTTCTTCATCGGCTTCGTCCTGTATCACCTTGGCGCCACACGTGCCGAGGTTGTGGCAAGCCTGCACAATCCTCTGGTCGCGGTGCTACTGCTCCTGACGCTGGCATCGGTATTCTGGCACATGCGGCTTGGCATGCAGTCGATCATCGAGGACTATGTGCATGCACCGCTGTGCAAGCTCGTGGCACTCGTCCTCAACACGCTTTTCGTGGCACTCCTGTTCCTTGTCGCAGCCACGGCGATCCTGAACATGAGTTTTGCCTGATGGCCGAGACAGAGACCAAGAAAGCACCCAAAAGTGTCACGATTGGCGGGCGGGCCTATGCCATCACTGATCACAGTTATGATGTCGTGGTGGTGGGCGCGGGTGGTTCCGGGCTTCGTGCTGCCCTCGGCGC
>CAZUKI010000234.1:0-4286 GCA_964620785.1 uncultured Aestuariivirga sp. | reverse complement strand
CAGGGCGGTGGTGCTGCCGCCGCACTCTCCTTCATCCTCGCGGTTCTGGTCATGGTGCCGCTCGCCATCGGCCCCGACCAGGCGCTGCTGCGGCGCCTCGCCCCCGGCATCATGTGGCTGACGCTGCTCCTTGCCGTGCTCCTCACCGCCGACCGCATCTTCCAGCAGGATTACGAGGACGGCAGCATCGACGCGCTCGTCTCTGCGCCGCAGCCGCTCGAAATCATCGCCTGCTGCAAGGCCATCGCGCATTGGCTGGGCGTCGGCCTGCCGCTGGCACTCTGCGCACCAGTGCTGGCCCTGATGCTGAACATCGCAGAAGCCTCAATTCCGGTCCTCATGGCCGCCATGCTTCTGGGATCGCTGTCACTCTCGCTTCTGGCCAGCATCGGCGGCGCCCTGACGGCCGGGCTGCGCCGCGGCGGCCTCATCGTCAATCTCCTGATCCTGCCACTATATGTGCCCGTACTGGTGTTCGGCGTGTCGGCCTCCCTGGCCGAGACGACACCCGCCGGTGCCACCTCGTCGCTGCTGGTGCTGCTGGCCGTGGCCTGTCTTTCCCTGGCGGTCCAGCCCTGGGCTGCGGCTGCGGCATTGCGGGCCTACCTGCGATGACACGGGGTGCGTTAGAAAACGGCATGCAGACTTTCGCAAATCCCCGCCGCTTCATCACCCTTGCAGGCGCTGTCCTGCCCTGGGCCTGGGCGGCCGCGGCACTGGCCTTCGCCGCCGGGCTTTATCTCGCCCTTGTCGCGAGCCCTGCCGACTACCAGCAGGGCGAGACCGTGCGCATCATGTATGTGCATGTGCCGGCGGCCTCGCTGTCGCTTGCCATCTACGTGCTCATGGCCATTGCCAGCGCCATCGCCATCATCTTCCGCCATCCCCTCGCCGATGTTGCGGCGCGCGCCGCCGCCCCCATCGGCGCGGTCTATTGTGCACTCGCCCTCATCACCGGCTCGCTGTGGGGCAAGCCCATGTGGGGCACCTGGTGGGTGTGGGATGCGCGCCTCACCTCCATGTTCGTGCTCCTCCTGCTCTATCTCGGCTATCTCTCCATCTGGCAGGCGATCGACGACCAGCGCCGCGCTGCCGCCATCGCCCGCATCGTCGCACTGGTCGGCGTCATCAATATTCCGGTCGTCAAGTTCTCCGTCGACTGGTGGAACACCCTGCACCAGCCTGCCAGCATCCTGCGGATGGACGGACCTGCCATCGACCGCAGCATCCTCTGGCCGCTGGCTGTCATGGCGCTGGCCTATGGCCTGCTCTTTGTGGCGCTGCACCTCACCATGATGCGGAATGCCGTGTGGGCACAGAAGCTGCGCAGTGAGCACCTCAAGGGCATGAACCAGCGCTGATGGACCTCAACGCCCCCCATACGGCTTTCACGCTGCTCTCCTACGCCATATCGGGACTGGCGCTCGCGGTCCTGGTGCTCTCTGCCCTGCGCCGCGCGCGGATGTTGCGCCGCCGCCTTGCCGAAACCCGGCAGGCAAACGGGGACAATAGCTGATGTCATCACAAGCCCGCTGGGCCTTGTTGCCCCTCGTCATCTTCCTGGCACTCGGCCTGCTGTTCTGGCGCGGCCTCTCGGGTGATCCATCGACCTTGCCGTCAACGCTGATCGGCAAGCCCATCCCGGCCTTCACCCTGCCGCCTGTTGACGGCCTCAATGTGCCGGGTCTCAACGATACTGACCTGCGCAAGAGCCAAGTCACCGTCGTCAACATCTGGGCCTCATGGTGCATTCCCTGCCGCGAAGAGCATCCGCTCCTCATGGAACTGGCGAAGCGCAGCGACATCAGGCTGGTCGGCATCAACAACAAGGATGATCCCGCCAATGCCACGCGCTTCCTCGGTGCCCTTGGCATGCCCTTTGCTGCCGTGGGTGCCGATGTCTCGGGCCGCATCACCATTGACTGGGGTGGTTATGGCGTGCCGGAAACCTTCATCGTCGATGGTAATGGCATCATCCGTCACAAGACCGTGGGCCAGCTCACCAGTGCGGCCATCGCAGGCGAATTCGGCAAGGCCCTGGAAGAAGCAAAATCACCCTTGCCGGCGCAATGAACTGCGGGCGGGCGGCGCTCAGAAGCGGCGCTTGAGCCTGACCTTGGTCGGCTGCTTCGGCGCTTCCTCGGCGTCGTCAACCTTGTCCATCTCTGCGGCGACCAGCGACAGGCATTCCAGCATCGACTTGCGCTCGCTTGCCGAGAACAGCGACAGCATGAACTTGTCAACGCCATCGGCCCCGGACTGCGCCGCCTTCAGTGCCTTCTTGCCGGCGGGCGTCAGCCTGACGGAGTTCGTGCGCGCATCTTCCTTGGTGCGGCGGCGCTGCACATAGCCCTGCGACATCAAACGCCCCACCAGGTCGGCGAGCGTCGAGCGGTCGATGCCCGTCACCTTGACGAGTTCGGTCTGGCTCTTGCCTTCGAAGGCGTCAACCGCCGAGAGCACGGTGAACTGGCGGTGCGTCAGCCCGCTGTTGCCCACTTCCTCATTGTAGCGATAGACCGAATACTGCACGGCCCTTTTCAACAAATGGGAGAAAGACCGCGCGAACGGTTTCTGCTCCTTGGCGCCCGACATCTGCCCTCAGCTCCCGCTTCCCTTGTTCCGCCCCTGCACAACCGGGAAGAAAATTTCGTTCTGCCTACGGATGAACTGGAATTTCTCGCTCCAGCCTCCAAAAATCGACAGACTCCTAGCGAGTCCCGAAATTCCCCGCAAGTGAAAATCATGACATAGAACGCGTTGACTGTCGGCCTTCGATTGCCGCAACACAAGTCTTGACTCTGACAATGATTCCTGTGCAGCCAATCATCCGTTTGCGGATGGATTGTCGCTCTTGTCAGTCATGTGCTTCATCATGAAAGGCGTATTCGCAGCCGCAAAAATGAAGGTGAGCCCGAGCAGCCCGAAGACCTTGAAATTGACCCAGCTCTCTTCGCTCATCGTGCGCCAGACGACCTCGTTGAGCCCGGCAAGAACCAGGAAGAAGACGGCCCAGCGCACCGTCAGTTGCCGCCATGCCGAATCGGCCATTTCCAGCGACGAGCCGAGCAGGTCCTTGAGGAAGATGCGGTTGTAGTAGAGACCGCCGCCGAGCACACCGGCAAACACCAGGTTGGCCGCCGTCGGCTTCATCTTCACGAAGGTGTCGTTGTGGAAGTAGATCGTGAGCCCGCCGAGGATGCCGACGAGCAACGCACTATAGAGCGGAAACTTGGCAAGCCTGCCGGTCATGGCATAGCCGATCGCCAGCGTCACCAGCGTCAGTGCCATCAGGGTTCCGGTTGCCCAATACATGCCGTGAAGCTTGTAGGCGATGAAGAAGGCGGCAAGCGGCGCGAAATCCAGCACCATCTTGAGCCCCTGCGGCAGTTCCTTCTTGTTGTCTGTGTTCATGCGGCCTCATCCAGTCCCGCGATGGCGCGGGAGAAGGCCTCTGCATCAAAAGGCTGCAGGTCGTCAATGGATTCGCCGACACCGATGGCATGGACCGGAAGCTTGAACTTCTCGGCGATGGCAACCAGGATGCCGCCGCGCGCCGTGCCGTCGAGCTTGGTCATGATGAGGCCGGTAACGCCCGCCACCTTGGTGAAGGCCTCGGCCTGGGCGAGGGCGTTCTGCCCGGTCGTTGCGTCCAGCACCAGCAGCACCGCATGTGGTGCCCTGTCGTCATATTTCTTGATGACCCGCACCACCTTGTCGAGCTCATCCATGAGATAGGTCTTGTTGTGCAGGCGCCCCGCCGTATCGACGAAGAGAATGTCGGTGCCGTCCTCGCGGGCCGCCTTCATGGCATCGAAGGCGAGGCCCGCAGCATCGGCCCCCTGCGGCCGCGAAATGGTTTCTGCACCGATGCGCTTGCCCCAGATGGCAAGCTGCTCGATGGCCGCCGCCCGGAAAGTGTCGCAGGCCGCAAACTTCACCTTGAAGCCTTCGCCCGTGGCGATGGCGCCGAGCTTGCCGATGGTGGTGGTTTTGCCCGAGCCGTTGACGCCGACGACGAGAATGACAAAAGGTTTCTCTGCGCCGAAATTGAACGGCACTTCGACAGGCTTCAGGACCCTGGCAACTTCGCTGGCAAGGATCGTCTTCACCTCTTCCGGGTCGATCTCCTTGTCGTAGCGTCCTTCCGACACCTGCCTGATGATCCGCTCCGACACCGCAAGGCCAAGATCCGCCTGGATCAGCGTATCCTCGAGGTCCTGCAATGTCGCGGCATCAAGTTTGCGCTTGGTGAAGATCGCGGTGATCGAGCCGGTAAGCGACTT
>CAZUKI010000233.1:3226-4336 GCA_964620785.1 uncultured Aestuariivirga sp. | reverse complement strand
GTGCCGCCGCCCGCCGGGAAGGTGAATGCGGCATCGCCCCACAGCGCCTTCACGCGCGCATCGCGGCCACAGCCTTCGCGATAATACTTGTAGGCGTCGGCCTGCCTGATCCAGCCGAAGCGCGTCAGAACCCGGTTCTCGCCCAGATAGTAATTCTGGTGATAGCCCTCGGCCTCGGTGAAGCTCGGCGTGTCGATTACCGTGACGGCCAGCGTTTCGCCCAAGGCCTTGGCGGCATCGGCAAGGGCCTGCTCGCCCTCCTGCTTCTGGCCGGGCGTCAATGGCACAAGTGCCGGAATATAGCTGTGGCCGCGGTCGCAGAACTGGCCGCCGCCATCCACCGCGTCGATCGTTCGCAGGAAATGCGCGGTCAGGGCCGCATAGCTGATGACGGCGGGATCGAAGGTCACCTTCACCGCCTCCACATAGCCCTCGTGGTTCTCGTAGGTGGGGTTGGCCATGGTGCCGCCGGCATAGCCAGAGATCGTCTCGCTCACGCCCTTCACATGGTCCATGTCGCTTTCCACGCACCAGAAGCAGCCGCCCGCGAAGATCGCGGTTTCGCTGGCTGCATGGGCGGGTTGCGAGGCGGCGGAAAGGCCCGCCATGGCGGCGAAGGCCAGGGCCCAGGTAAGGACAGCCGCGCTGTTCAGTGCCTTGAATTCCATGAAATGCTCCTTACGTCTTCTATAGGGCATTCAAGGGCCTCACGCTGCACACACCGCAACACAGTGTCGTGAGCCGGCGTGAGAGGTTCTCCATCCCTGACTGCCCCGGCCGGGGATTGTCCCCCGCCGACAGCCAGGAGGTTTTCATGACCCACAAGATCCTTTGCGCCATCGACGGCACCGAGCACGGCAAGGCTGCCGTGGACGCGGCGGCGGAACTGTCACGCATCAGCGGCGCCAAGCTGGAGATCGCCCTCGTCAACGCCATGCTCGGCGGCACGCGTGGCCCCGGCATTCTCGCCCATGATGACAAGGAAGCCGACGCCGTGGTGGCGGAGGCCGCCGCCGAAGCCAAGAAGAAGGGCGCCATCCAGGTGTCCTCGACCGTGCTCAAGGCGCGCGACATCGCCGAGGCGCTGGTGCGCTATGCCGATGATACGGG
>CAZUKI010000233.1:0-3126 GCA_964620785.1 uncultured Aestuariivirga sp. | reverse complement strand
GCGATGTTCTTCACGAAGCGGTCGGTTGCCGATTCCCGCTCGCGGGGTGCGGCGCGGGCGGCCTTGGCTTCTGCCTTTGCCTGCTGGTCCCTGGCCGTGGCGGCAGCACGCTTTCCGGCCTTGGCCTGAAGTTTCTCGAAGGCGGATTCACGGTCCACCGCCTCTTCATATTCGCCATAGACGGGCGAAGCCTTGATCATCAGCGTCCGTTCCACATCGGTGATCGGGCCCATGCGTGATGATGGCGGGCGGATCAGCGTGCGCTCCACCATGGTCGGCACGCCCTTGAGGTCGAGCACCGAAACCAGCGCCTCGCCCTTGCCCAGTTCGGTGATGACCTTCTCGGTCTTGAACTTGGGGTTGGGGCGGAAGGTGGTGGCGGCCGTCTGCACCGCTTTCTGTTCGCGCGGCGTGTAGGCGCGCAGCGCGTGCTGCACGCGGTTGCCCATCTGGGCCAGCACGCTTTCAGGCACGTCAAGCGGGTTCTGGGTCACGAAATAGACGCCAACGCCCTTGGAACGGATGAGCTTCACGGTCTGCTCGATCTTTTGCAGCAGTCCGGGCGGGGCATCGGCAAAGAGCAGGTGCGCCTCATCGAAAAAGAAAACGAGCTTCGGCTTGTCCGGGTCGCCCACTTCCGGCAGGGCCTCGAACAGCTCTGACAGCAGCCAGAGCAGGAACGTGGCATAAAGCATGGGGCTGTTGATCAGCTTGTCGGCGGCGAGCACGTTCATGTAGCCGCGGCCATCGCGGGTGGTGCGCATCAGGTCCTTGATGTCGAGGGCGGGCTCGCCGAAGAACTGGTTGCCGCCCTGCTCGTCGATCACCACCAAGCGGCGCTGGATGGCGCCGATCGTCTGGTCGTTGATGTTGCCGTACTCGGTGGTGATTTCCTTGCCGCGGCCTGCCAGGTCCTTGAGCAGTGCGCGCAGGTCCTTGAGGTCGAGAAGCGCCAGGCCTTCCTCGTCGGCAAGCTTGAAGGCAATGTTGAGGGCGCCTTCCTGCGCATCAGTCAGCCCCATGAGCCGCGACAGCATCAGAGGGCCAAGTTCCGAAATGGTGGTGCGGATCGGGTGGCCTTCCTTGCCGAACAGGTCCCAGAAGATGGTTGGGGTGGCCTCGAAGCCGTAATCGTCAAAGCCGATTTTCTTGGCGCGCTCGATGAGAAAGTCCTGCGCCGTGCCCTTCATGCAGATGCCTGACAGGTCGCCCTTTACGTCGGCGGCGAAAACCGGAACGCCCGCCGCGCAGAAACCTTCCGCCATGATCTGCAGCGTCACGGTCTTTCCCGTTCCGGTTGCGCCCGTCACAAGCCCGTGGCGGTTGGCCATGGCCAGGTAAAGGTCCTGCCGCTTGTCGGCCTTGCCGAGGAAAATTGCGCCGTCCGTCATGGTTTTACCCCCGAATCCAATTGGTCCCTGTAGAGCAAATCTGCAGTGGAGCTTCAACTTTGCTGCCTATGTCCCAGGCGATACCCAGACAAACCCCAGACAAAGGGCGGATTTGCGGCGGTGCACCAAGGCCTGTAGTGTCTTTTTGTCATGCAACAATTTCCTTTAGTTTCGCGCGCGCAATGGCTGGAAAAGGCCCTTCTTGCCGCAAAGGGCAAGGCTTTCGACGGCGATGCCGCGCTCCAGGGCCGCATCAGCGGTCCCCGCGCCTTCCGGGCCAAGGTGGCGCCCTGGGTCATATTCCAACGGATCGACAATCCGGCCCCTGAACGGGCGCTGGCCCAGGCCCGTGATGACCTGGCGGGCGGTGCCGGCGGTCTCATTCTTGCCAACGCCGAACTTGCAGGGGTTCTTTCGGAGCTTCCTTTGCACGGCTTTTCCCTGCGCAATGAGGCCGGCGATGACGGGGCGCGGGCAATTCTGCGTATCGGGGCCAAGCAGCCCATCGATCCTGCCCGCCTCGCCATCGATTTCGGCGTCAGCGATCAGGTCCTTTTGCGCGAACTCTTTTCCCAGGGCTTCACCGGCCCCTATCTCCGCGCCGATGGCCGCCCCTTCCACCTTGCCGGCGCAACGGATGGCGAAGAGCTTGGCCTCGCGCTCGCTGAAGGTGTGGCGTCGCTCAGGTCCCTGGAAAGTTCCGACGATGCACTTCTTTCAAGAGCGGTGAGCCTCACCCTCTCAGCCACCCAGTCCATCTTCGACACAATCGCCAAATTCCGGGCGGCGCGGATCCTGTGGTCCGAAATTCTCAATGCGGCAAAACTGCCAGCGGCATCGCTCTCGCTTCATGGCGAGACCTCGCGCAATTGCCTCGCAACCGAGGATGCGCACAGCAATATCCTTCGCGTCGCAACGTCAGCATTTGCCACCGGGCTTGGCGGAGCTGATTCCTTTTCTGCCCTGCCGCACTCATTCAACCAGGGCATCGCCAATGACTTCGCGCGGCGCGTCGCCCGGAACGCACAACTGCTGCTGGAGCATGAGTCGCAACTCTGGCGCGTTGCTGATCCAGCAGCTGGAGCGGGTGCCATCGAACGGCGGACGGAACAGATCTGTGACGAAGCCTGGTCCACCCTCCAGGCACGCGAGCGTGGTGAACACATCCAGCTTGATCCGAAGCTCCAACGCTCGGCGCCTCTCATCGGCGTCAGCATGTTCAAGAACGCAAAGACCTATGATCCTGATATCGAGGCCGTGACGTGAGCCGAATTCCTTCCCTTGCAAATCTGGCTCGGCCAGCCCCGACGAAAGCCACTTTGGCCGGCGCCGGAACTTCGACATGGCGCACAGCCGAAGATATCACGATCCAAGGTATCTATAGAGCAGGTGACACGCCCGGACTGACGGAGTCATACCCCGGCTTTGCTCCGTTCCTCCGCGGCCCCTACCCCACCATGTATGCAACGCAGCCATGGACCGTGCGGCAATACGCAGGATTTTCCACGGCAGAGGAATCAAACGCCTTCTACCGGCGTAATCTTGCTGCCGGACAGAAGGGACTTTCGGTTGCCTTCGATCTCGCCACACACCGCGGCTATGACTCGGATCACCCTCGTGTGGCGGGCGATGTCGGCATGGCAGGAGTCGCAATCGATTCCATTTCTGACATGCGCACTCTTTTTGACGGCATCCCGCTCGACGAGATGAGTGTCTCCATGACCATGAACGGCGC
>CAZUKI010000232.1:0-4355 GCA_964620785.1 uncultured Aestuariivirga sp. | reverse complement strand
AGGCCTGCAGCAGGAGTCCGATCACAAGGATGTTCTTGGCGCCGAAACGGTCACCAAGAATGCCGAAGCCCACGCGCCCGCCCATGCCGGCGAGACCCTCGACACTGTAGATGGTGACGGCAGTCAATGCCGGAATGCCGCAGGTAATGGCATAGCTTACGGTGTGGAAGATTGGCCCGGAATGGGTCGCGCAACAGAAGAAGTTGGTGAGCATGAGGACGATGCACTGCGGCGACCGCAATGCTTCGCTGACAGTCATGCCGGAGGTCCCGGCGGCATCGCCGGCGGCCATGCCGCCACCTGCCATTGCTGCCTCTAATGCGGGCGGCCGCCGCACCAGGAAGGATGTCGGGATCATCACCAGCGCCACGATGGCGGCAATGACTTGCAGCGCAAATGTCCAGTCATAGTTGGTGATGAGCCAGCCTGCGAGCGGCGACATGGTGAGCGGTGCCATGCCCATGCCAGCCGAAACAAGCGAGACGGCAAGTGAACGGTGGGTATCGAACCAGCCTGTCACGGCGGCCATCATGGGCGCGAAGATTGCCGATACCGCCGTTCCGGCAAGCAAGCCGAAGCACAATTGGAAGAGCAGAAGCGATGGGGCATGGGCGGCGGCAAAGAGACTGATGGCCAGAAGCACCGAACCTGCCAGCACCACGAGGCGCGGCCCAAAGCGGTCTGCCGCTGCGCCCCAGGCCATGCTGCCAACGGCCATGGCAAGAAAACCGATGGTCATGGCCGTGGAGATACCGGTCATCGACCAGCCGGTCGCCTCCGACATCGGCTTCAGGAAAACCGGAAGGGAAAACAGGGCACCAATGGCAACGCAGCCCAGAAGGCCTCCGGCAGCAACAAGGACCCAGCGGTAGCTTGAAGTGCTCATGATCGGTTCCCCGTTCATTGCGCGGATTCTCCCACTCTGGCCATCCCAAGGCAAGCCGCCACTTCTAGCATGTGAACTTTCCCGAAACTGACAGCAGCAGAGGGCAATGAGACGGATCGCGAAACGCCAGGCCAGCCCTCGCATGGCCAGCACAGCATGGCAGTTCTTCATTGCGGCTGATTGTGTTAACTCGCGGCAATGACATGGAATGCCACCCTCACCGAGCACAATCTCGCCGAACTTTTTGCCGCGCGCTGCGCCGGAAACGCCGCACCGTTCCTTTCATGTGACGACGGGCGGCACTTCAGCCATGGCGAGTTCCACCGGCTGGCGGGACGGCTGGCGCAAAGGCTCGTGCATGCGGGCGCCCGCCCCGGCGAACGCATTGCGGTACAGGTTGAAAAAAGCGTCGAGGCGATTGCCCTGTTCTGGGCCTGCGCCAGGGCGGGGCTGATCTTCCTTCCGCTCAACACGGCCTATACCGCCAGCGAGGTGTCCTACTTTTTAGGCGATGCCGAGGCCGCCTTCTTCATCACGACACCTCAGCGCGAAGCTGACATGCGAGACGTGGCAAGCGGCGTCGGCGTGCGCGTGGTCCTGACGCTTGATGATGCCGGCAATGGATCGCTGATGGATGGATCGGGGGCTGACCTTGCGTCTGATCATGCATCGGCATGGGACGACATCGTCGCCATTCTCTATACCTCCGGCACCACCGGTCGCTCGAAGGGCGCCATGCTGAGCCACGGCAACCTCGCTTCAAATGCGCTGGCGCTGATCACGGCCTGGCGCATCAGCAGCGAGGACCGTCTCATCCACGCGCTCCCCGTCTATCATACGCATGGCCTGTTCACGGCCACTAACACGCTGCTGCTCTCTGGCGGCCACATGCTGTTCCGGCGAAAGTTCAACGCCGACGATGTGATGGCGCTGCTGCCGCAGGCGACCTGCATGATGGGCGTTCCGACCTTTTACACGCGCCTGCTCCAGCATCCGGGGCTCACCAGCGCGGCTACCGCGCATATGCGGCTTTTCGTTTCAGGCTCGGCTCCGCTTTTGGCCGAGACCCATGACAGTTTCCGGGAACGCACCGGACATGCGATTCTTGAACGCTATGGCATGACCGAAACCAACATGAACACATCAAACCCCTATGATGGCGAAAGGCGCGCCGGCACGGTGGGTTTTGCGCTTCCCCATATTTCGGTCAGGATCACCGACCCTGCTTCGGGCAAGACGCTTGCCGATGGTCAGGACGGCATGATCGAAGTCAGCGGCCCGAATCTCTTCAAGGGCTACTGGCGCAATCCCGGCAAGACCGCGGAAGACATGCGGCCTGATGGTTTCTTCATCACGGGCGATCTGGGGCGCATCGATGCACAAGGCTATCTCGTCATTTCAGGGCGCGCCAAGGATCTGATCATCACTGGTGGTTTCAATGTCTATCCCAAGGAAGTCGAAAGCCTGATCGATGGCAGGGCCGGTGTCATCGAAAGCGCAGTGATCGGCCTGCCACATGTTGATTTCGGCGAGGCGGTCACGGCGGTCGTGGCAGCAAAGGGAGCGATTGATGAAGTGGCATTGATCGCGGACCTGCGCCGTGATCTTGCAGCCTTCAAGGTTCCCAAGCGGGTGATTGTCGTTGCCGAACTACCGCGCAACGCGATGGGCAAGGTCCAGAAGGCCGAGCTGCGCAAGCGCTACGCCGGGCTTTACGCCTGAGGCCCTTACCGCCCGGTATGAACGCCGAGAAGGTTGACGAGGTGGACAAGTGCCAAGAGCGCAACAATTCCGCCAAACAGGATCAATGGTGTTGAGGGCAGCAGGCTGGGCGTCAGGTCGGTGCGGGGCCGGCGCTCGCGCCATGACATGAGTCCAACCACGGTTATGGCGCCAAAGGCAATGGCGGCAGTGATGAGGAAGTTCGGGCTTGTCAATAAATGGTAAGGCATTTCAGTCTGTTACGTGATAGTCGAGGCCGAGTTGACAGGCACTGGCCCCGCCCCTATGAAGCGCCAATCCAATCATCCGGATGGCCTTCTGGCCTCCACATAGGTGTTACAATGAAAGTCCGCAACTCGCTCAAAG
The DNA here is from genome assembly GCA_964620785.1 of uncultured Aestuariivirga sp. GTDB lineage: Bacteria > Pseudomonadota > Alphaproteobacteria > Rhizobiales > Aestuariivirgaceae > Aestuariivirga. The sequence continues at coordinate 1,381 of CAZUKI010000232.1, read as the reverse complement.
GCCTGATGAAGCGCCATCGCGACAACAAGATCATCCGCCGCAAGGGTCGGGTGTACATCATCAACAAGACCAACCCGCGCTTCAAGGCGCGCCAGGGCTAAACCTCTTTCATCACGTTGAATTGCGCCGCGCCGGAGCCTCTCCGGCGCGGTTGCCGTTTTTTTGCCCGAGACTTTGTGCCATGATGGGCGCCATGAAGGTCATCGCCCTTCTCCCCTTGATGCTGGTCCTGGCGCTACCCGCCCAGGCGCAGGATGCTGGCCGCGACGGTGGTGATCCATCACAGGTCACGCTGCCCGCCCCGCCAGTTGATCCTGCCGTCCGTGCCGCCCGTGAACTTGACCGCCTGTTCGGCGCGCTGCGGCAGGCCGAAGATGCAAATGCCAAGCAGATTGAAGAGAAGATCTGGGCCAACTGGCAGGTCAATCCGTCACCAACGGCGGAACTTCTGCTGCGGCAGGCACGGCTTGCCATGTCCGATGGTGAACTCGCGACGTCCGAGGAGATGCTCAACGAACTGGTCGGAACCTATCCCGACTATGCCGAAGCACTCAACCGAAGGGCTGCGCTCTACTTCAAGATGAAGCGCTATGACGAAGCGCTGGCCGACATCGCCTCGGTCCTTGATATGGAACCCCGGCATTTCGGCGCCATGGCACTGCGCGGTGCGATCTATGCAGCACAGGGCAATATCGACGGGGCCAAGCTGGCCCTGGAAGAAGCGTTGTCGATCAATCCGCACCAGGATGACGTGAAAGCCGCCCTGACGCAGCTCACCCACGACTATCCGGATATCTGAACTTTCAAGCCGCCCGGCCTATCGGGATTGCAGGCGTCCGACCAGCCATTCGCAGGCCATGGTGTAGCCTGCTACGCCAAACCCGCAGAGCACGGCATCCGCCCTGCCCGACACATAAGAGTGATGGCGGAAACTCTCGCGCTTGAAGATCTGCGAGATGTGAACTTCCACGACCGGGCCATCAAAGGCGTTGAGGGCATCCAGCAGGGCAATCGATGTGTGCGAATAGGCGCCGGGGTTGATGATGATGGCGTCAGCCACGCCGCGCGCCTTGTGGATGCGCTCGATGAGCGCCGATTCGGAATTCGACTGGTAGGTCTCGAGCCCGAGGCCGCCTTCCTTGAGCGCCACCGTGCAGGCCTTTTCAACGTCCTGCAGGGTGTGCTTGCCGTAGATTTCCGGCTGCCGCAAACCGAGGAGGTTGAGGTTGGGGCCGTTCAGGAGAAGGACTGTCTTTGCCATGGGCGCTCCATAGCGGAATTCAGGTAACAGGTCACTAACGCCCCAGGGACAGGCGCGACGCACATCGGCCCTGCATGTCGGGCTCACACCTTGCCGGACATCTTTCGCACGAAGGCAGCC
>CAZUKI010000231.1:1996-4370 GCA_964620785.1 uncultured Aestuariivirga sp. | reverse complement strand
GAACGCTCGGCCCAGCGCAGCGACAGTTCCATGGCCTTCAGGGCCTGCTTTTCAGTGTGCGGGAACTCAATGCACTGGTCGAGCTGCATCTGGATATCGGAGCCGAGCAGGCGCTGGATCTCCATGGCGCGTTCCGGTGTCAGCTCGTGCTTGCTGCCATCGATGTGCGAGCGGAAGGTGACGCCGCGCTCGGTGATCTTGCGGATCTTGGCAAGCGACATGACCTGGAAGCCGCCGCTGTCGGTGAGGATGGGCCCTTCCCAGCGGATGAACGTGTGCAGGCCACCCAACGCGGCCACTTCTTCGGCGCCGGGGCGCAGCATGAGGTGATAGGTGTTGCCGAGAATGATGTCGGCGCCCGTTTCCTTGACCTGGTCGAGATAGAGGCCCTTGACCGTGCCGACCGTGCCCACGGGCATGAAGGCGGGGGTGCGAATGTCGCCGCGGCCGGTGTGCACAGTCCCGAGGCGGGCCAGGCCATCTGCCTTATGCAGCGTGAAACCGAAATCCCTGGTCTTGGATTGCGTCATGGCTTGCGCCATAGCAGGCAGGCATCGCCATAGGAATAGAAGCGATAGTTGCCGTTAATGGCATGGGCATAGGCCGCCTTCATCCGTGCCATGCCGGCAAAGGCGCAGACCAGCATGAACAACGTCGAGCGCGGCAGGTGGAAGTTGGTCAGGAGCCCGTCCGCGGTCTGAAATTCGTGGCCCGGCGTGATGAAAATGTCGGTCGAACCCGAGAAGGCCTGCATCCGGCTCGCTTCGAGAAGCCGCAACGAAGTGGTGCCAACAGCGATGATGCGCCGACCTTCAACCTTGGCCCGTTTCAGGCGGGCGGAAACTTCCGGGGAGACTTCGCCCCATTCGCTGTGCATTTTGTGGTCGGCGGTATCGTCGGCCTTCACGGGAAGAAACGTCCCTGCTCCCACATGCAACGTCAGGAATTCCCGCTGCACGCCAAGTCGCGAAAGCGACTCCAGCAATCCCGCCGTGAAGTGCAGGCCCGCCGTGGGTGCGGCGACTGCCCCCGCCCTGTCGGCATATATGGTCTGGTAGTCACGCCGGTCCTGGGCATCCTGCGCGCGCTTGCCTTCGATATAGGGCGGCAGGGGCACTTTCCCGACAGCCGCGAGGCCCTGCTCAAAGGCCTCGCCATGCTGGTCAAAGCTCAAGCGGATTTCGCCTGCCTCTCCTTTTGTTGTTACCGTTGCGGAGAGTGCTCCAAAATCCAGCCGATCGCCTTCGGTAAGCTTCTTGGCGGGCCTTGCGAATGCCGTCCATTGCCCGTCAGCATGTTTCTGGTGCAGCAGCACATCAATGCCGGGGGTTGTTCCGAGCCTCCCGACGCGGCGCCCGGACAGCGCGGCAGGGATCACGCGGGTGTCATTGAAAACCAGCACATCGCCCGCCCGCAAGAGTCCCGGCAGGTCGGCGATGGTCTGGTCTTGCAACCCCTCGTCCACGACAAGAAGCCTCGCGCTTTCGCGCGGCGATGCGGGGCGGAGCGCGATCCGCTCCGGCGGCAGCTCGAAGTCAAAATCAGAAACGCGCATGGTGTCTCTCAGCCATGCGCGTTCAATCCGGCCATTGGATTACTTGGCGTCAGCCGCCACCTGCATTTTCTCAATCTTGTCAGGCTGGCGCACTGGTTCGCCGCGCTTGATGGTATCGACAATGTCCATGCCATCGGTCACCTTGCCCCAGACGGTATACTGCTTGTCGAGGAAGCGGGCATCACCGAAGACAATGAAGAACTGACTGTTGGCAGAGTTAGGATTGGACGAGCGTGCCATGGAACAGGCACCGCGTGTGTGTGGCTCGGCGGAAAATTCGGCCTTGAGGTCCGGCTTCTTGGAACCACCCATGCCAGTGCCGGTGGGATCACCACCCTGCGCCATGAAGCCCTCGATGACGCGATGGAAAACCACGCCGTCATAAAAGCCTTCGCGGGCCAGTTCCTTGATACGGCCGACATGACCCGGTGCAAGGTCGGGACGCAGCGCGATGGTCACGCGGCCCTTGGCCTTTCCGGCATGGTCGGCGATGTCGAGATAGAGAGTGTTTTCGAGGTCAGCCATTATTGCACCGTCACCTTCAGCATTTTGTCGGGATTATCCACAGGTTCTCCGCGCTTGATCTGGTCAACGCATTTCATGCCTTCTTCGTCAACCTGTCCCCACACGGTGTATTGGCCGTTGAGGAACGATCCTTCGGCAAACATGATGAAGAACTGGCTGTTGGCGGAGTTGATGTCGTTGGTGCGCGCCATTGCAACGATGCCACGAACGAAAGGCTCCTGCGAGAATTCAGCCGGGAGGTCCGGCAGATCGGAGCCGCCAGCGCCGGTCCCGGTGGGGTCGCCGCCCTGCGCC
>CAZUKI010000231.1:0-1986 GCA_964620785.1 uncultured Aestuariivirga sp. | reverse complement strand
AGCCATCGATCACACGATGAAAGACCACTCCGTTGTAGAAGCCGGAGGCAGCAAGTTTGGTAATCTGCTCGACATGCTTCGGTGCAAGGTCTGGGCGCAACTTGATGGTGAATGAACATCCGATGCTCATGTCCACCTTGAGGCTTTCTGCCGCCACGCTGGGTGTCGCGAGCGCGGCAAGGCACAGGCTCGCCATTAAGAATTTCCGCATTAGATTCTCCAAATTGATGGTTGCACCTAGCCTAGGCTGCGGCCTCGCGCAATGTTGCGTTTTCGGCTGAATTACGACGCTTTTTTCAATGCTTTCTGGACGGCTGCCTGGCTTTCGGCGGGCAGGAAAAGCGAGGTGTCGCCACCCATTCCGGCGATCTGCCGGACCAGCGAGGACGCTATCATGCGGGTGGCGGGCGAAGCGGCGAGAAAGACCGTTTCCAGCTCAGGCGAAAGGGCACCGTTCATCTGTGCCATCTGGACTTCATAGTCGAAGTCCGTTGCGTCCCGGAGACCACGGATGATGACGGTAGCCTGGGCCTTCTTTGCAGCCTCGACCGCGAGCCCATCGAATGGCAACGCTGAAACGCGCAGGCCCGTGTGCTCAGTCACCGGCTTGCAGGCAGCCGCGATGAGCGAGAGGCGCTCTTCCACGTCGAGGAGTGCCTTCTTGCCGGCGTGGACACCGACACCGATGACCAACTTGTCAACAATGCGCGCCGAACGAGCGATGATGTCCAAGTGCCCATAGGTGATGGGGTCAAATGATCCGGGGTAGAACCCAATGCGTGCCATGTGATGAAAGTGCCATATTCCAAGCATTTGCGAAAGGTACTTGAAGCAGGACTGGATTTGCGTAATGAATTCGGGTAACGCGTGTCCGGGGGCGGACAGGCTTCTTCAAGGACCCGCCATGACTTTCCTTTCAAAAGTATCACTTTTGTCTGCACTTTTGTTGTGTGCGACCAGTATTCATGCAGCCGACGCAGCGGATGCCATTGGCAAGGTTGCCGCTATCAAGGGCTTCCCTACCGCCAGCGGGACAGGCGGCGCCAGAGGGCTTGCGCGAGGCGATGCGCTCTATGAGGGCGATACCGTCAAGGCCTCAGGAGGCGGAAATGTGCAGATCCTGCTCAATGACGGGACGAAGTTGGTAGTGGGCCCCGCCTCTCAACTGGTCCTTGAGCGTTACTTGATGCGCAACCAGAAAACGGCGAGCAAGGTTGCCGTGAAGGCATTGCGTGGATATTTCCGCTTCATTACCGGTAACAGCGCGAAGTCGGCCTATGCGATTGCGACACCCAATGCCACGATCGGCATTCGTGGCACCGGCTTTGACATCCGGGTGCGCAACATCACGCTAGCGGCCGTTACCGAAGGCACGATCAAGCTTACCGGCATCAATGCGGACACTGTCAACGCAGCGGCCGGATGCGGCGTTGCCGAGGCAGGCGGCGGCAGCACCAGTGCCAAGCTGCTGGAAGGCCGGGCCAAGGCCACGCGGTTGCGCCAGGATTTCCCGATGCTGTTCAACCAGTCGTCACTCTCACCTGCTTTCCGCCTGACAACTGAGGAATGCAGGCAGATCGTCTCCGGCACACGTGCCGGCGTGCCAGGTGGACAAGGCCCAACGAACACGAATGTCCCATCAGGTGGCACTCTCGGTGACGGCCGTGGCGGTGAAGGCGGAAACGGCGGCTACGGCGACAACTGGTAAGTTGCGCCTAGTTGTCGAGGAAGCTCCTGAGCTTCCTTGAACGTGACGGGTGCTTGAGCTTGCGCAGTGCCTTGGCTTCGATCTGGCGGATGCGCTCGCGCGTCACCGAGAACTGCTGGCCCACTTCTTCAAGCGTGTGATCAGTGTTCATGCCGATGCCGAAGCGCATGCGCAGCACGCGTTCCTCGCGCGGCGTCAGCGAGGCGAGAACGCGGGTCGTGGTCTCGCGCAGGTTCGCCTGGATTGCCGCGTCGATGGGAAGAACGGCGTTCTTGTCC
>CAZUKI010000230.1:2601-4389 GCA_964620785.1 uncultured Aestuariivirga sp. | reverse complement strand
CCAAGAGCACCTTCACGCACATTGGTACGGACGCCATGGGGCTGCCGATCTATGGTTTTGTCGACCCAATCACAAAGCAGGTCACGCCGGCCCAGATTCCTGGGCAATCCGGAGGTGTTGGCCCGCACAGTGGATTGACGGGAGAGGAGTTCCTGAAGACGCTCGACCCGTCTTTGGCGGCGGAGATCAAGGGTTATGCCGAGGGGCGAATTCCTTACTCTCCGACCATGGCAAAATCGCCGCGCGGCATGGCGCTGACCCGCTTCATCACACAGTACGATCCGAATTTCGACGCCGTGAACTATGCGGCGCGCAATGCCGTCCGAAAGGACTTCACGTCCGGCAAGAGTGCGCAGAACGTCAGCTCGTTCAACACGGCGATCGCGCATCTCGATACGCTCGACAAGACCATCGCAGGGCTCAACAACGTGAGTGCTCTGCCGATCCTGAACGGGCCGATCAATGCCGTCGCCGGGGCTGTTTCTGCCGACTTCCAGAGGCGGCGCAACAACTTCGAGATGGCCAAGACCGCAGTCGTCGACGAACTCACGCGCGCTTTCCGCGGAACTGGAGGCAATGTTCACGACCTCATTGAGTGGAACAAGAGCCTCAATTCGGCGAGTTCGCCAGAGGCTCTGCATGCGGCCGTGCGACAGGGAATCGAGTTGCTGCGGGGGCGCATCCATTCTCTTGGTGACACCTACAACAGAGGCATGGGCACAACGAAAGACCCGTTGGAACTATTGTCTCCCAAGGCACAGGCCGCACTGCGGCGAATGGACGGTGGGCACGGCGCAGAGACAGAAAAAGCCGCAGCAACAGGCGTCAAGCCTCCGGTTCCGGGTGAGGTCCAGGATGGATACCGCTTCAAGGGCGGCAATCCGGCGGACAAGAACAGCTGGGAGCCGGTATCGGTGCCGAAGTTCGTGCCGCAAGGGATGACGCGCTGATGGCCAACCCATGGGACAGGCATAAAACCGAACCGGACAGTTCGAATGGTGGTCCATGGTCGAAGTATGCGGACCCGGATCAGATCGCATTCCTTGAGCACGGGGTCGACTTCACGCAGCCGGAGGCCGACGTCCGCAAGGCGATCGACGCGCTGCCGAAGGAGCGGCGCCAGCCGGCCATCAAGGCATGGGCGGATCGCTCCGTGGCCAAGGAGCGGGCTGCAAATCCTTTGCCCAACCTGCCGCAGCCGGCGGCCAACCTACCGTTTGCCAAAGAGGCAGCGAGCGGTCTGAACGCCGGGCTCTATGCGGTGTCTGGTGGCAAGCTTGGACGGCCGTACGATGAGGGCCTCGCTTTCGAGCGCGCGCGTGCCCATCAGCAGCATGACGCAACACCCGTTCTTGATACGGTCGCAAACCTGGCCACCGGCTTGGCACTCCCTGTGCCGAGACCTCTGCAAACAGCGGGCGGACGCATCCTGCAGGGCATGGGGGTTGGCGGCGGATATGGGGCGCTCTATGGCGCCGCAGAAGGCGAACCAGGCATGGCTGGTCGAGCCGAAGGAGCTGCGAAGGGTTTTGGTATCGGGGCTGTCCTCGGCGGCGGGCTTTCATCTTTGGCTGAGGGCGCCGCCATGGCTAGGCGAGCCTATGCCAACCAGGGGCAAGCTGGTGCGGCGGGCAAAGTGGCAGAAAGCCTTGGCCAGCCGGTTGAGGACTTTGCCGATCAGATCGCTGCCGGGGCGGCGCCTGGCAACGCTGCTCTGCGCCGGCAGACGCTGGATGTTCTCGGCCAGGAGATGGAGGCCGCTAGTGGAAACGTTCCGGTTGCCCAGGC
>CAZUKI010000230.1:0-2501 GCA_964620785.1 uncultured Aestuariivirga sp. | reverse complement strand
GCCATGCGGCGTGCGGCAGACCAATTCTACATCAATTTGCCAACGGGGCAGCGGTTGGCAATGAACACCCTGCAGCAGCTCCAGGACGCCCGCGGCGCCATTCGCGGGCAGATGACAGGATATGCCGCCCAGGGGCGGGACGACCTCGCCCGCGTTGTGCGCCCTCTATACGAGCAGATCACGCGGCTGATGGAGTATGCAAACCCGACATGGGGGCGAGCCAACCGTCGTTGGGCGGACATGCGGTTCATGGAGATGGCGACAGAGCTCGGCGATGCTTTTGCGGTCCGGCCTGGGCCGCAGTTCCGTGAGCAAGTTCAGCAGTTCAGAACTTTGGCGCCGCAGGCTCAGGACATCGTACGCATTCACTTCCTGCAAAAGCTCTATGACAAACTCGACGGCCTTGGCGATACCCATGCCGTCTCGAAGCTGTTCACCAACGACCACGCCAGGAACATGATCCGAACGTTGTTTGGGGACCGGGCCGTCATCGATTTCGTTCGTGCTGTGCGTGACCAGAAAGCCGCCGAACTCTCACAGGCCATGACCAAGAACAGCGCCACGCATCGGCGTGGCGTGGCCCAGAAACAAATGGATGCCGAAACGGGCCTCGTGGCTGCAGTCGAAAACATGAACGTGCGCGGGGCTCGTAATTTCATTCTCGATTGGGCAACGCGGATGCTGACGGAGCGCCGCAACCGCCCCATGGCCGAGATGCTGGCAACGCCTCTGAGCGATACGGCCCGCGTTGCCCAGAACATCACCCGCATGCGGGTGCAGCAACAGCGTATGCGTGATCTCAATCAGCCGCCGATGTGGACACCGACAGCCGCGGCCTTGGCCGGACAGGTGGCCGGTCGCTGATTTCAATTCGCTCAATAGCGTAACCATCAACCGTTAATCGCGGAAGGCATCTCCATGGCTGGACTTCTCGACTATCTCCCCGGATACACCCGTTCTCAGGCGGATTTCAACCGCCGCGTTGGCCAGCCTTTGAGTTCCAACCTGCTCGAGTTCATCGAGGGGGCACCTGTCGTTGGTGGTATTACAAGGGCGGTCGAGAACCCAACGCTCGGCTCTGTTTCTAATGCCGGCATCGAGAGCCTTTTGGCTGCAGGCAAGCCGCTGGCAGCCATGCGATTGTTGGCCGGCGCCTACGGCGCAGCCGGAGCCAAGGATATGGGCCTCCTTGATGGTGTCAGCTCGGCGCAGGCTAAGCGCGACAAGAAGCCGACCCCGATGGCCGATCTTCCCGGCCTGACGCCGGAGCAGAACCGCGAGCTTGGCGAAGCCAAGGCGCGGCTTAAGACATCGGATTACGAGAACCAGCGCGATGCCGATGCGCTGGCCGCCACCGTCAGCCGGCTCGAAGGCCTATCGGCCGACTACATCCGCGGCAAGAACGCCACCGAGGTTGAAGCCGCAGCCGCTAAGGCTAGGTCGCAACAGGACGAATACGATCGCGCGACGCAGAAAGCCGAGGCGACAAAGGCCAAGCTGCTGCAGCGGGATCGCAACTTCGACGATTCGGCGATTGCCGACGTTTACGACAAGACGGCCGGGTTCACGCCGTTCCTCGGCGGCATGGCCGGCGGGGCGCTTTATCGCGCCGTGAAGGGGGCGCCGAAAACGGCATGGCAGGAGTGGGGGGCTCCCGCAGTTGCGGGAATCGGGTTCGGAGAGGCCGCGGCGCATGCACCGACGTGGTACAACGCCCATCGCACGCCGGCTGATAATCCGCTTATTCCGGCCTACGAGGCGTATTCCCGCGAGCTCCCGGCGGGGCATCCGAGCAAGGGCGAAGCGCAGAAGATTGCCGATGATATGCGCACCAAGCAGCCTACCAACCCCATCCACGATGCGGCTCAGGCCGAATTCTATGACCCGTGGAAGCTGGCCGAGCGAACGTTCTCCGGCATCTGGCAGGGTGCGCTCGGGGGCAAGGCTGGCGGTCTGATGGCGGGTCTTCCGAAGGCAGCCGTGGAAGGGCTGGCGTCGGTGCCGGGGCAATTCGAACGGGCGTATCTTGAGGCTAGGCCAGCTCTTCCGGGTGCTGGTCAAAATACCCCAGCCACTCCCGGAAATGCGCCGCCACCCGGCGGCGGGCTTCTGCCTCCAGCGGCACCATCCTCTCCGCAAGCTCTTCCGCCGCCGCCAGCGCCCGGTGCTCAGGGCTCCCCACGGGCGGTTCGGTACGGGAAGGCTCAGCAGAACGTAGCGCGAGCATTGGTCGACTCCGATGTTGGCGTTGGCGGGTCTGTCCCATCAGCCAACGCTCTTGAGAATGCCTATCGCACGGCCGGCGTCAAGATGCCGACGTCAAAGAAATACGGTGACATGGTTAACGATACGCAAAAGCTTGTCGCTGAGATGCAGGCCAAGGGGATGGCGCCAAGCGAGATCGTCAAGACGCTGAAGGCCTTGCGGGAGAACGGGACGCCAATCCTCGGCATCGGCGCCGCTGGTGCCCTGGCAGCGCCCGGTCTCCTCGACTTCGGCGA
>CAZUKI010000229.1:2210-4402 GCA_964620785.1 uncultured Aestuariivirga sp. | reverse complement strand
CCTGACCACATTCACCTGCCCGGCATCTATGTGCATCGCCTGATTCAGGGCCAGCATGAAAAGCGCATCGAACAGCGCACCGTACGTAAAAAGGAAAACCTGGCTGCGAAGGAGAACGCCTGATGCCTTGGGACCGCAACCAGATGGCCGCCCGCGCGGCAAGCGAACTTCAGGACGGCTGGTACGTCAATCTCGGCATCGGCATTCCAACCCTCGTGGCCAACTATATTCCGAAGGGAGTCGAGGTGACATTGCAATCTGAAAACGGCATGCTGGGCATGGGCCCCTTCCCCTTCGAGGGCGAGGAGGATGCAGACCTCATCAATGCCGGCAAGCAGACGATCACCGAACTGCCGCAAACCGCCTTCTTTGACTCATCCCAGAGCTTCGCAATGATCCGTGGCGGCAAGATCAATATGGCGATCCTGGGCGGCATGGAAGTCTCTGAAACGGGCGACCTCGCCAACTGGATGATACCGGGCAAACTGGTGAAGGGCATGGGCGGCGCCATGGACCTGGTGGCCGGCGTCAAGCGCGTTGTTGTCGTCATGGACCACACTTCCAAGTCAGGTGAGAGCAAGGTTTTGAAGCAGTGCACATTGCCACTCACTGGCAAAGGCGTGGTCAACCGCATCATCACCAATCTGGGTGTCCTCGATGTGGTGCCAGGTGGCCTGAAGCTGGTGGAGCTTGCTGACGGCGTGAGCGAAGCCGAACTGCGCAAATCAACCGAAGCGAAGATCGTGAACTGACAAACTAGAAGGGCCGGCGGGCCCGCATGGCCTGGGTGAGCGTACCCTCATCAAGGTAGTCGAGTTCGCCGCCCACCGGCACGCCATGCGCAAGCCGCGAAGTGTGAAGGCCCCGCTCCTTGAGCCGTTCGGTGATGTAATGCGCAGTAGTCTGGCCCTCGACAGTTGCGTTGGTGGCCAGCACCACTTCCTTGACGACACCGTTGCAGGCGCGGCCGAGCAGTTGTCCAATCGACAGGTCCTCGGGCGTCACACCGCCCAAAGCCGACAACGTTCCGCCGAGCACGTGGTAAAGGCCGTTCCAGGCATTGGCACGTTCCAGTGCCCAGACATCACCGACTTCTTCGACGACACAGATCATGCTGCGGTCACGCCGCGGATCGCTGCATACCGAGCACGGATCAAGCGTATCCACATTGCCGCATTCACTGCACACGGAGACTTTTTCACTCGCATCCTCGAGCGCCCGCGTCAGCGGCTGCAGCAGTTTTTCCCGATTCTTGATGAGATGCAGCACGGCACGCCGGGCCGAACGCGGACCCAACCCCGGCAACCTGGCCAGAAGCTGGATCAACCGCTCGATCTCCGGGCCGGCCTGTCGCTTCATGTCAGAACGGCAGGTTGAAACCCGGCGGCAATGGCAGGCCGCCGGTCAACGCCTTGACCTCTTCGGCGGCAAGCGCCTCGGATTTTGCCTTCGCGTCGGCATGGGCGGCAACCAGCAGATCTTCAAGCATCTCCCGGTCGCCGTCCTTCATCAGCGACGGATCGATAGCAATGCCTTGCACGCTGCCCTTGCCGTTCATCGTGACCTTGACCAACCCGCCACCGGACTGGCCCACGACTGAAAGCCCTTCGAGTTTCTTCTGCATGTCGCCCATGCGCGCCTGCATGGATTGAACCTGCTTCATGATGTCAGCGATATTCTTCATCACCCTCGTCCTGTGGAATGTCTGCAACGACCGGAGCTTCTGGCTCGCGCACCTTGGTAACTTCGGCCCCAGGGAAGGCCTTCAGATAGGCCTTCACATCGTCCCGCTGCAAGGCATCACGCAACACGGTGTCGGCCTGCGCCTTGCGCCGTGATGACAATGTAGCCTCGCCCCCTGCACGCGCCACCGTCACCATCCAGCGCTGGCCGGTCCACATCTCGAGCTTTCGGCTCAATTCGCCGGGGAGATTGCTTGGGGCACCAACTTCCAGTGCAATTTCTATCTTGCCGGTGGTCATGGAAATGGGACGTACGAATCGTTCCAGTTCCGTCTTGAGCTTGATGTCCCGTTTCTCAGCGGCAAAACCAACGAGCGCCTCGAAATCGGCAAAGCCCACGGGGCGTGCCGGTGTCTGTGCAGTAGGAGCCTGAGCCACTGCCGAAGGTTGCGGTTTCGTGGCGAGCGCCGTCACGGGCCGCGCGCCCTGCGACGCACCTTGGGAAACTGA
>CAZUKI010000229.1:0-2110 GCA_964620785.1 uncultured Aestuariivirga sp. | reverse complement strand
GCCAGTTCCTTGCCCTTGGCCTTTTCAAGTTCTGTCCGGGATGAATCCTGCTCCGCCGTGCCCGGCGTGACACGAAGCCTGGTTACCCAGTGCGTGAAATCGGCGAGATCGCCAAGGATTGTCTGCGGATCGGCGCCGCCTTCATATTGCATCGCCATTTCGGCAATGGCCCTGGCGGCGTCTCCTGCCATCACTGCTTCGAAAAGATCAATGACGCGGGTGCGATCCGCAACGCCAAGCATGGTCAGGACATCGCCACTCGAAATCTTTCCATCGCCAAATGCGATGGCCTGGTCCAGGAGCGAAAGACCGTCACGCACCGAGCCTTCCGCTGCGCGCGCAATGAGCCGTAGCGACTCTGCGTCAGCCTCGACATTCTCCAACCGGCAGATCTTGCCATAGTGTTCCGCAAGCAGCCCCGCATCCAGCCGTTTCAGGTCAAAGCGCTGGCAGCGCGACAGAATGGTCACGGGAACCTTGCGGATTTCCGTGGTGGCGAAGATGAATTTGACGTGTGGCGGTGGTTCTTCCAGCGTCTTGAGCAGCGCGTTGAAAGCGCTCTTCGACAGCATGTGCACTTCGTCGATGATGTAGACCTTTGTCCGCACCTCGACGGGCGCATAGCGCACGCTCTCGATGATCTCGCGCATGTTGTCGACGCCGGTGTTGGACGCCGCGTCCATCTCGATCACGTCGATGTGCCGGGCCTCGAGAATCGCTTCGCATTGCGGTGTAAGTTCCGGCATCTCCATCGTCGGGCCGGACGGATAATTGAGGGCACGGGCAATCAGGCGGGCGGTCGTCGTCTTGCCCACGCCGCGCACCCCCGTCAGCATGTAGGCCTGCGCGATGCGGCCCGCTGAAAAAGCATTGGCCAGTACGCGCACCATCATGTCCTGGCCGATCAGGTCGGCAAAGATCTTGGGCCGGTACTTCCGGGCAAGGACTCGGTAAGGCGCTGGGGTGGACATCGTGGTCAAACTTAGCCCAGCCGCCCTTCAAAAGGGAAATCCAAAGGCTGCCGGATACACTCAATGTGGGAAAAGTGGGAGGCTGGCGAACAACCCGCAAGAATCTCGTTGGGGCTGCTACCTTCCGGTCCTGACCCGGTTGGCGAGCACTGCGCCTGCTGCCAACCTCCCGGGCGCTATATGGGGCGTTTGGCAGGGAATGGCAACCCGGCTTGGCTTCGGGCGCGATATGCCCGGCGGTTAAGGGTCGTCAGGGCCCCTGGGGGCGGCAGCGCCCCACAGGGACTGTCACCGTCATTTCACCACCCGGTCCACGAAGTCCGCAAAGGGCTCAATCCGCCTTTGCACACTACCAGGCAGTTGATCCCAGATCCAGATAAGCCCACCCTTGAGCTTTGATGGCCCTTTTAAGTCATACCGGTTGCGATATTCGTGCACCAATGCACCAAGCTCCGTGATCTTGGCATCACGGGCCCTGACCTGAAGGCGCAAGTTATCAATTTCCACCTCCAGTTCCCTGAGTTCGTTCTGATGTTTTCCGGTGTTATCGGGTGTTGGCAGGACAATTTTGCGGCTACGGCAGTCATGCACCTGGGCGCCCAGTTCGGTAATCTTGGCATCGCGAGCCCGAACCTGCAGTCGCAGGTTTCCGATTTCCCTCTCCAGCTCCCGCTTTACGCGCAAATGCTGGCCCTCCTCGGCAGCCTGAATGCTGTGCGAACGCTCTTGGCGAATAATTGCGGCCCACACTTTTCCTCAATCCTCGCCTGCGCCGCAGCGGACATCACTTTGACCCTGCTCCAGTTCTCATACATTGTTGCAACCGCGTCTGCGTAGGACTGCACGAGGACGGCGTCATCAGGATCATCCTTCACCAGGATGCCGGTTTCTCCCGAAATGACGAACTCCGGGATGCCGCCAATGTCCGGAGCAATGACCGGAAGGCCCGCAGCCATGCATTCAAGGATAATGTTGGGAAGTCCATCGAAGAGTGTTGTGTAGAGAAGCGCATCATACTCATTCAGAGGCAGGGACTCTATGCCGTCGAACGATCCACGATAGGTGACAGATGGCGCGACAAAGCTTTTGACAGGCGAATGGTGCTCAATGGCGCCGTACACATCGATCTTCAGATTTGG
>CAZUKI010000228.1:0-4411 GCA_964620785.1 uncultured Aestuariivirga sp. | reverse complement strand
ACATCGGCTCGATGCCCGGCAAGGTCATCCAGTCGATGAAGAAGGCCAAGAAGTCGAACCCGCTTTTCCTTCTCGACGAGATCGACAAGATGGGCATGGATTTCCGTGGTGATCCGTCGGCTGCGTTGCTCGAGGTGCTCGATCCCGAACAGAACTCCAGCTTCATGGATCACTATCTTGAGGTCGAATACGACCTCTCGAACGTGATGTTCGTGACCACCTCGAACACGCTGAACATTCCGCCAGCGCTCCTCGACCGCATGGAGATCATCCGCATCGCCGGTTACACGGAAGATGAGAAGGCCGAGATCGCCAAGCGCCACCTCCTGCCGAAGTCCATGGAACACCATGGCCTCGACAAGAAGGAGTTTGAGGTCGGTGACGATGCCGTGCGCGAGATCATCCGCCGCTACACGCGCGAAGCTGGCGTGCGCTCGCTGGAACGCGAGATCAATACGCTTGCCCGCAAGGCCGTCAGGGACCTGATGGTCAAGAAGAAGAAGAAGATCAAGGTGACGCCCGAGATCGTCAATGAATACCTCGGCGTTCCCAAGTTCCGCTTCGGCGAAGCCGAACGTGAGGACCAGGTTGGGGTCGTGACCGGCCTCGCCTGGACCGAAGTCGGCGGCGAGCTTCTGACCATCGAAGCGCTCATGATGCCCGGCAAGGGCAAGATGACCGTGACGGGCAACCTGCGCGACGTGATGAAGGAGTCGATTTCGGCCGCTTCATCCTATGTGCGGAGCAGGGCGCCGCAGATCGGCGTCAAGCCGCCGATGTTTGAGCGCAAGGACATTCACGTGCATGTGCCGGAAGGCGCAACGCCCAAGGATGGCCCGTCGGCTGGCATCGCCATGGCAACTGCCATCGTCTCGGTCCTGACCGGAATTCCGGTGCGGAAGGACGTGGCGATGACCGGCGAAGTGACGCTGCGCGGCAGGGTTCTGCCCATCGGCGGCCTCAAGGAAAAGCTCCTTGCGGCCCTGCGTGGCGGCATCAAGAAGGTGCTGATCCCGGAAGAGAACGTGAAGGATCTTGCTGAGATCCCCGACAACGTGAAGTCCGGGCTCGAGTTGGTGCCGGTGTCGCATGTCGATGATGTGCTGAAACATGCGCTGACGCGCCAGCCCATCGCCATCGAATGGGACGAGATCGCCGAGGAAGCCGCTGCCGCAGCCCGCGGCAAGGGCGGCGAGACCGGCGAAGGCGCCGTGCACTGAGATTGCCGGTGATGTGAAAGTCGAAGGGCGCCAGCGATGGCGCCCTTTTTCATGCAGGCGGCTTGAACGGCTGCGAGATCTTCTGGAACGCCGGCAACGCCTCCATGCGCGACGCATGGCCAGCAAGAGCTGGATAGCGCGCGGCAACGGCAAGCGCCGGATGGCACTCCCACAGGTGCCGCCAGGTGCAGGTGATTGCGATGTCGGCCTGCGATAGACTGTCGCCTGACCAGTATGCAGAACCTGGATCGGCACGCTCCTTTTCAAGCGCCGCCAGTGCCCCGCTCAACTGCCGCGTGATCCGTGCCGAGAAGACGGGCGATGGCACCTCGTGCAGCCGCTGCTCGTAGAACAGCCGGACCGCCATGTCGGAAACACCGGAAGCAAGACCCACGGTTTTCAGCATGCGGTAGCGCGCCGGATTGGACTGCGGCAGCAGGCGCTTGTCCGGGGCAACGAGGCTGTCGAGATAGTCGATGATGCTGGAAGTCTCGACCAGCACCTCGCCACTGTCGAGCACCAGCGTCGGCACGCGGATCAGCGGGTTGAGTTCCGCAAGCCTGTCGGCATCACCCATCACCGACCACGGCCGGTGTTCATAGGCAATGCCATAGGTTTCCAGGGTGATGCCGATGCGCCGCGTGAAGGGTGAGTCGAATTGGCCGATGAGGATCATGGTGCACTAGCCTTTCGGGTCGGCGGCGTCACTTGCCCTGCGTCAGCGCCACCTTGAATGCAAAGAATGCAAAGACCCCTGCGAAGGTGAAGTCAATGCCACGCAGCACGCGCGGCCGTGCCTTGAGCCATGACACCAGCCGTTCCGCGCCGAGGATCATCACCACTGACAGCGGCACGTTGATGAGCACGAAATAGATGCCGAGGAAGACGAGCTTGCCCGTGACATGCGGGTCCGAGGCTGAGACAAACTGCGGCAGGAAGGTAATGAAGAACAGCAGCACCTTCGGATTGGTGAGGTTGACCGTGACGCCAAGCAGGAAGCTCTTCAACGCCGAGGCAGGTTTTTCCTCTCCCGGCCGCACGTTGAGCGATGACCCATGGCGGATGGCGTCGATCGCCAGCCAGAGCAGATAGCCAGCGCCGAAGATCTTGAGCGCGAGGAAGCCCATGTGCGAGGCGGCGATCAGCGCCGACACGCCGAATGCCGAGAGAAGCGTGTGGCCGATACAGCCGGCATTGGCGCCCATGACCGAGGCAATTCCTGCCTTCCGGCCCGATGCGATGGTGCGCGAGAGGAAAAGGCTCATGTCCGGGCCGGGGGTGATGAACAGCAGCACCGAGGCCAGGGAGTAGGTCAGCAACGTCGCGGTATCAGGGATAAATTCCATGAGATCACAATAACATAGAGGAAAGTCTTGGCAAGATGCATGAATTGCGGGGCGGACTCTTGCGAATCTTCTGCAATGGGATTCAAGTGCCTCTCAGGCGGCTGTGTGTGGCGTTGGTCCTAACCCAGAAAACAATACGGGGGTGCTGCTTCAACCATGAACAAGAGCGAACTCATAGCCAAGGTTGCCACCGATACCCGTCTGACACGCGGCGAGGCTGAAGAGATCGTGGAAGCAACGATCGAGAACATCATCAGGGCCCTGGGCGACGGCGATGACGTCCGCCTCATGGGCTTTGGCGTCTTCACCGTGTCGCGCCGGAAAGGCGGCGAAGGCCGCAATCCCAGGACGGGAAAAGTCGTCAAGATGCCGGCCTCTAACAGGGCACGGTTCAAACCCGGGAAAATTTTGAAGGAGGCAGTCAACAGCTAAGCGCGCGCTCAAGGGGCCCTGCAAACGGCAGCAAGACACGCGCCTGAAACCATCGAGACAACATTTTCCTAGAGCAAAGAAGCCCTGCATGCCCTCAGAAAACATGCAGGGCCTTTTTATGGGCAGGCGACGTCAGCCTGGAAGGCGCGCGTCATATTCGGCGCGCAGCGCCGTCCAGCGGTCCCAGAAGGGGCCGGGCTCCCTGGCCTCGAGCCTGTCAGCCAGGGTGTCGAGATGGGCATGCCACCCGGCGCCAACCATGAGCCTGCTGCCGCGCTCGTCGAGCCTGCGGTGGGTGAGGGTGAGCAGCACCTTCCTGCCGGTTGGCTTCAGGTCAAAGGTGACGCTGCCGTTCTCGCCCCAGGTGTAGACCAGCTTTTGCGGCGGCTCGCAGACGAGAACCTTGCTCTTCATGCTGTGTTCCTTGCCAAAGCCATCGGGCCGCTGGCTCGGCAATTTGGAAAGCTCGTCGTTGCGCCACGTCAGTTCGAAGGCGGCACCGGCCTTCTCCTCCATGTCGCCGGAGGCGAGCCATTGGCGGCGCAGGTCGCTCTGCGTGAGATAGGACCAGACGCGTTCGATGGGGCCGGGCAGCAGGCGCTGGATCTGCAAAGTGGTGGGTTCGATCAGGCTGCCATAGGCATTGGGCATGGACATGTCATTCATCGGTCTTCTCCTTTTTGCGGGGCTTGCTGGGTTTGCGGGCGTCGTCCTCACGGAGCAGCCGGTCGAGGACGTTGAGGCGGCTGGTCCAGAACTGTTCGTAGAAGCTGAGCCATTGGTGGGCGCTGGCGAGGGGGCCGGGTTCGAGCCGGCAGATGTGCGTGCGGCCCTGCACCTCGCGGCGGATGAGGCCGGCGCTCTCAAGCGCCTTGATGTGCTTGGAGGCGGCCGCCAGCGACATGGCAAAGGGCTCGGCAAGCTCGCTCACCGTGCGTTCGCCACCGCTCAGGGCTGAGAGCATCTTGCGCCGCGTGGCATCGCCGAGTGCGTGAAAGACGGAGTCGAGGGGGGATGTGCGTTGTTCAACCATGTAGTTGAATATAGATGCCACCGAAAGATTGTCAACCAAATAGTTGAATATCTAATCAGCAGCACGAGAGCGCTGGGATTTCAGGCGTTTGCGGGTGAGGGCTATCGCGTCTGTCGGCGCGGGTCGGGTGCGCCGGGGTTGTCTTAATGGCGATGAGCGACTATGCGGTGCGCCGAAGGGCGATTAGCTCAGTTGGTAGAGCGCTTCGTTTACACCGAAGATGTCGGGAGTTCGAGTCTCTCATCGCCCACCACCTTCCGTTCGGCAATGGCGCGTGCTTCAGTGAAGGGGAATCGTGACCCGGTTGTCACGGTAGTTGGTGCCAACACCGTTTGGTGAGCACTGCACAGTGTAGCCGGCTCTCGATTTGCGGACGTCAT
>CAZUKI010000227.1:0-4449 GCA_964620785.1 uncultured Aestuariivirga sp. | reverse complement strand
TTGGTCGTCTCGCCGTTCTCGGCCCAGTTCTTGAACTCAGCCGCGGTCATGACCGCCATGTTGCCGATGCGGTCGGCACCCTGGCCGTCCGAGAAACTGTCGTGATACAGCTGGGCAGCCTCATCGACCGTATTGACGCCCATGATGGCCTTGTGTTCGTCGAAATTGCCCGTCTCGTTGTCGATCTGGTCGATAACAAAGACTTCCTTGCTCTTGAGATTCGGCCCGATGAACACGTCAACCTGGTCGCCATCCGCCCCTTCGGTGCGCTTCACGCGGCCATAGTCGGCCACCATCTGGGTTTCCCAGGGCGTTCCATCTGGCGACTTACCGGCGCGGATGCCGCCCTTCGGCGTCTCGATAGCAATGTCCACGCCATGCAGCCGCACATGAGCGTGCTTGTAGTTTCCGGCCGTCTTTTGCCCCTCGCTTGGCTGCGGCGTGATGCGCGTGCGGATGGCTGCCAGATCTTCCTCGTTCTCGACAACGAGAGGCTTCTTTTTCGTGCCGACGCCTTTGACTTCGGTGCCGATGGCGTCGAACGGATCTTTGGGTGCCATAGGGGCGGGCTTATGGGGCCTGGCCTGCTGCTGCATGTCGCCCTTGCCGTCGCCAGACACGGTATCAGGCTCAACCGGACCCTCAGCACGAGCCTTTTTGGCAGCATCCACCAGCATCTGGCCGGATGTTTCGACAGCGCCCGAGCCGACTTCACCTGCAGCTTCCCCAAGGACCGCGCCCGGTTGTGTGATCTTGCCTTCGGTTGCGATCTGCGCCGAGGCTTCGCCGCCTGCGCCGCCTCCCATCTGTATGCCGGTGCCCGCAGCCTGCTTTGCCAGATTGCCGACCATAGTTTTGGCTGGGGTTTCTTCGATCAGCTTGCCGCCAACACCGGCAGTCGCAGCGTCAAAAGCGCCGATGATGCCAGCGCGAATCTGTGCCTTGCGCGTGATTTGCGGCCCGAACTGCTTCCACACTGTCATGATGGAATTTGGATCCGACAAATCCGCCCCATGCTCCTGCAGGCCATCGCCGATGGCGCTGCCCAATTCCGTCATGGCCGAACCGACACCAGCACCGGCTGCAGACAGTGCAGGACCGCCCACCATGCCGGCGATGCCAAGCACGACTGACGGCACGGACGGCGCGGCGCTGCGAAGTGTGGTCGAGCGAATTACGGCGCCGGGATTTTCGGTGAAGATGTTCCATGCCTCGCCAAAGGTCGCGGCGTTGTTGAACGCAGTGGCGGCCGGGTGTTCTGGGTATTGCTCCGCTGCACCGGCATGGATGCCAATGTCACCGGCCCGCTTCATGGAATACTGCGTCAGATCATCAATCGTCTTTTGCCGACGAGCAGCGATTGACGGGAAGGCTTGATCGACGATGCCGCCCTGCCAACTCTTTTGCCGCGCCACCTGATCCTGCGCCGACAGGAAGTCGGCTGCAGCGTAGGCTTGTTTCAGGCTTTCGAGGCCAGCAGCCAGGTCGCCGCCCCATGTGCTTTGATCCTCCATGACTGCAGTGCCGAGGTTCTTCTTGTTCGGCACTGACTTGCCAAATGCGTTCAAGACGTCTGGATCAACCGACGCTTTGCCATCAGGCCCGGTAATGACACCGGTTTCCGAATGGCGACGATACTCCTTGCCATTCACGATCTGCTTGTCGCGGGTGAAAGCATCCTCGGAAGGCAATGTCCGTGTTTCGGTCGCAGCCGGCGCCACATCCTCGCCAATGGCGTCCCATGCCCCGTTGTCGTTATTGGTCTGCTTGGCGACAGAGCCAACGTCCTCGCCAATTTCATCCCAGGCGTCCATGTGGCCTCACCTGCGCTTGAGTTTGCCGGATGGCGTGACGAAGTAGGTTCCTGGGGCCAAGGCTGCCGCTTCCTCCGGGCTTG
The DNA here is from genome assembly GCA_964620785.1 of uncultured Aestuariivirga sp. Classification (GTDB taxonomy): domain Bacteria; phylum Pseudomonadota; class Alphaproteobacteria; order Rhizobiales; family Aestuariivirgaceae; genus Aestuariivirga. The sequence goes on along the minus strand of CAZUKI010000227.1, from coordinate 2,552 downwards.
CCGGATAAACCGGATCGTCCGTGGTGCCCTTGGGCTTGATGTTGTAGGCGTCCATGAGGCGCTTGCGTTCGGCGCTGATTGTAGCCTCGTCGGCACCTTCATCGCGCAGCTTGTTCAGGCGCTTCTGGATGTCGCGTTGCCGGCGTCCATACTCATTCTCGGACAAGCCGCCTTCCAAATCACCCTTGCCGTCGCCGTTCCGACTTTCGCGCTTGTTCTTGGCGCGCTCGCGCATGATTTCCGTACGCTTGGTCTGCTCTGCAGCCTGCTTTTCGTCCTTGGTGATCTTGCGGTCGAGATCGGCGTCGGCCCTGGTGTTGTCCGCCTGGTCGTCAGCCGTGTCCGCGCCGAGTTTGCCCTTGCGATAGGTGTCGAGGCTTTCTGCTTTGCGATCATCCCGGCCATTGTCGATCTGGTCGTCTTGCATGTCCCAGTCGGTCTTTTCGTTCTGCTTGTCGTAGCGGCCAACTCGAGCCTTGGTCACGTCCCCCGCATTTCCGATGTCGCCCTGGATTTTGCGGATGCGCGCTGCCTTGACGGGATCTGCAGACGTGTAACTCGACACGAAGTCGTCAACTGAAATGGCCTCGTTGATGATGGCCATGTTGGGTCCTTGCTTGGCCCACAGGTCGCGCGACTGCTCGTCGATGTAGCCCTGCTTGAACAGCTTGTCGATTTCGATAACCCACGCTTCGGCCTGCTGCGGCGAGCCTTCGGCGAAGGAAGCCACGCGCTTCGCGGCGCTGCCAAATGCCTTGGCCTTCTCCTGTGTCGCCCGGAAATCCTCTGGCGACATGCCGTCGAACACTTTGCCCAGCTTCTCCTGCAATTCAGGGTACGGGTCCAACTCCTTGATGGCGTTCGGATCGTTGTTTCCGCGCCGAGAGCGATAGCGTTCAAGTGCGCCACCTTCGGCCACGGCATCGCGCATCTTCATGTCGTCGAGGGACTGCTGCTGCTCCATGCGATGGATGCGCAGGTCATTCATACGCGCTTCTTGGGCTTTCCGTTCAACGTCAGCGAGGGAGAACTGCGGGGACCGAACCTGTAGTGCAATGGTCTGGGACATGGGCGTTCCTCAATCGTACAGCGAGGTCATGCCGCTGTAGCCACTGGTCGGCTTCATGGCGAGGTAAGAGAGGTTTTCTCCGAGGCTGTTGATCCCACTCGTCAAGGCATTCGCTGCACCAACTGTCCCTGACGCTGCTGCCTCGCCTTCGGCCAACTGCGAACTGGCAACGCCCTGGCCGGTGGTGAGCGCCGCCTGTCCTGTCCGCGCTGCCGCATTCTGGCCGAGGCCGGCGAGTTGATAGAGCCGATCCATGAACGAGCCGAACTGCTTGGAGGCGTAGTTGCCGGCATAGTTGGTGATCTTCTTGAGGTGGCCGCTCGAAAGAAGGTCGCCGCGTGCTGCGGCTGAATTGTCGATGGCCTTCATGCCTTCCTGGAATGGCACGGTGTAGTAGGGCGTCTTTTTGTAGGCTTCCCAGTCCGCCGTATCGAAGGCGCCAGAATCGTTAAATCCGAACAGGTCCGAGATTCCCTTGCTCGCGCCCGAGCCAAGATCACGATAGGGCGACAAGTCCTCCCGTGTAGCCCGGTACATTTCAAGCTGGGTTTGCTGGGCAGCCTCAGCTGCCTTCGCCTGTTTCTTGGCAGCCTTCTTCGCCGCGTTCCCCGCTATGAGGGCGGAACCGACCGTTGCGACTGCACCAATGACTGCGCCGACAGGCATGAAATTCCTCGTCCGGTATCAAGGAGTTTTCAGGAAGCCGCCTGCAGATCAGTGCCTGCAACGTAATACTCACCTGATGCGCGAAACACGATCAGGTCATCCCGATATTCAAAAGCCAAAGGCTTCTGTGTGAACATTTCTAGGGGTGGCTGGTCCGTCATTGCAGCCCAGCGATTGAAGAACACTACACCTTTCTTGGGTTGCCCGCCAAGAATCATGGCGAAGGCCGATCCCAGGTGCCGCTGGTTGAGTTCATCGGCATAGCCAATGCGGGTAATCCGGTGCGCCCTGGCGCCTGCCACATCAAGGCCGGGAGCCTTGCCGATCCAGTCGTGGATGGTCAGGGAAAACACGTCCGCTGGTATAATCTGGCCCTGAAAAGCCCAACCTTGCGGATGGTTGAAGCGGAAGGAAAGCCCTGCCGCCCTGGTGAGGGCGCGCGCCGCGAGGTTTCCCTTTGGCACCCTCGTTGTCACTTCCACGCAATCGGTCCTTGTGAACATCCAGTGCAGTGCGGCATGGACCATTTCGAGGCACCAGGCCCCACGGCCTTCCGGCAATACCGAGGTGTGGGCCTCGTACAGCCCGGACTGGTGGCGATCAAAGAGGATGCCGCCGTGCTTGCCCATCAGAAGCACATTGCCGCGGTCAGCAAGGGCCGGGGAAAGATCCAGAGGCCCATCGATGAGGCCGCGCACCCATGGATAGACCGAGGGATGGTTTATCACCTCGTTGATTTGCTTGGCGTCGAAGTGGCGTTCGAGTTTCATGCCCACACCGAGACGAAAAGGCCCTGCATCTGCTCGAGGCCGTTGTC
>CAZUKI010000226.1:1197-4460 GCA_964620785.1 uncultured Aestuariivirga sp. | reverse complement strand
CAACACTGGTGATCAACACTGGGCGAAGTCTTAGTCCTTGACCCTGAGGGCGTCGGCAAGGCGCGCCTTGGCTGAGCCCGGTTTCAAGGGCTGCTGCTGCGAGGGGTGCGGCTTCCAGGCCAGCATCCAGGCAATCTCCACCGTCGCCGGCAATGTGCCGTCCGGCATGGCAAAGCGTTCGGCATAGAGCATCGCCGCGCGGAGCAGCAGGTTGGGCGTTGCCAGGGATTTCCGGCGATCATGGAGGCAGTTGCTGAGACCCAGGAGCTTGATGTCCTGCATGAGGCGCATCGCCTCGCCATAGCGCAGCGGCAGGCGCTCAAGGTCGGCCACGGGAAGTGCAAAGCCCGCGCGCTGGAGCAGGGCGCCCGCTTCCTGCAGGCCGATCATCGGTGCAACGCGCGGCGTGGCACCTCCGGTCATTTCCTGTTCAGCCACCAGAAATGCTTCACGCAACTCGCGCAGGGTGTCGCCGGCAAAGAAGGCGAGTACCGCCAGTCCGTCAGGTATGAGGCCCGCAGAAATCTGGGCAAGATAGCCAGGCACATCATTGACGGCATGAAGATCGAGCAGGCTGATGATGCAGTCATGGGCGCCGGGCAAAAGTGAGAGACTGTCACCGGGCGGAGGTGCAACCACATCGACACTGGCGACCTTTCCTGCACGCAGGAGTGCATGGCGGGGCAACGAGGGACGTGGTGCAATGAGGCACGCCCTTTCGAAGTGACGGTTGACGACCGCGAGACGGTCCACAAGGTCTTCAGTGAGACGCTGGTCGAGCTCCTCGGCCAATGTGGCATCGGCACCGGCCTGCCGCCGCAGGTAAAGCGCGCGATCAAACAGCGGAGGCGGCATGGCGGCCGAACCGGGGTCAGTTACGGTCATCGTGGATGAGGCGTTAGCCGAAAAGCCATGCCTGCTCCAGCGTATCCGCGTGACGATGATGCCGATCTGGGGGGCTGTGGTCGATGTCGTGACGCCACCCAAATGCCTGTCCTGTGGCGCGGATGTTCCCCAGGGTGCTGCCCTGTGCGCGCCGTGTTGGCAGAAGCTGCAGCACATCTCGCCACCAGTTTGCGAGGAGCTCGGCACACCATTTGCGTTCGACGAGGGAGAAGGTGCTCTCTCTCCTGCCGCCATCGCTGACCCGCCCCTGTGGGCAAGGGGCAGGGCCGCGGTCGCCTTTGAAGCGACGTCGCGCGAACTGGTGCATCAATTGAAGTATCTCGACAGACAGGAAGCCGGCCTCGCCATGGCCCGGATGATGGCGGCGGCGGCGCCGACGCTTGTTGCCGAGTGTGATGTCATCGTGCCGGTGCCACTGCACCGCCTGCGGTTGTGGAAGCGGCGCTTCAATCAGGCGGCGTTCCTCGCGATGAGGATTGCAAAAACCGCAGGCAAGCCATGCCTCACTGACGTGCTTTTGCGCCAGAAGCCGACCCGTAGCCAGGTTGGACTTGATGCCGCCGCACGGCAGAAGAATGTCCGCCGCGCTTTCGTGATGGATGCAGAAAAGCTGCGCCAGATCGACGGCAAGCGGGTACTTTTGATTGATGACGTGCGCACCACGGGCGCCACCGCAAATGCCTGCGCACAGGTCTTGCGCGAGAGCGGAGCTTCAAGCGTTGATGTCCTGACTTTTGCGCTTGTCCTTGAGCCAGCTCGCTATCATATTGATGCATAGGATTAATATGATGCCAAAAGTCGAAGTCTATTCCACACCTTTCTGCGGGTTTTGTGTTACTGCCAAGAACCTGCTGCGCCGGCGCAACATACCGTTCATCGAGATCGACGTCAGCGACAGGCAATTGCGTGACGCCATGGCCCAACGCTCGCGCGGGGTCCGCACCGTTCCGCAAATCTTCATCAACGAACAGCATGTGGGCGGCTGCGAGGACCTGATTGCGTTCGATGAGGCCGGCAAGCTCGCACCCTTGTGTGCTCCATGAGTTTCAAGGCAGCACTTGTCCAGATGCGCTCCGGCATTGCGCTCGAGAAGAACGCAAGTGATGCCGAGCGGCTGATCCGCGAAGCCGCTGCGCTTGGCGCCGGCTATGTGCTGACACCGGAAGTCACCAATATTTTTGAACCGGACAAGGACCGGCTGCGCGCAGTGGTCAAGAATGAGGCGGATGATCCCTGTGTGCAGATGGCGGGACGCTTGTCCAGGGAACTGAACATTCATCTTCACCTCGGTTCTGTAGCGGTCCGGGCCGACGATGGCCGCATCGCCAACCGCAGCTTGCTGTTCCGGCCTGATGGCACGATTGCGGCGCGCTACGACAAGATCCATCTCTTCGACATCGATCTGCCGTCCGGCGAGAGCTACCGCGAGTCCGCGACCTACGCGCCCGGTGCCGAGGCTGTTGCCGTCACCCTGCCATTTGCAACGCTTGGCTTTGCCATCTGCTACGACATGCGGTTTCCGCGGCTGGCCAACAGCCTTGCCTCGGCGGGAGCTGCCGTCCTTGCCTATCCGTCGGCGTTCACCGTGCCAACCGGACAGGCGCACTGGCATGTTCTGCTCCGGGCGCGGGCCATCGAGACGGGAAGCTTCGTCCTGGCTGCGGCCCAGGGCGGCATGCATGAGGGCGGCAAGGCAACCTATGGCCATTCACTCATCATTAACCCGTGGGGGGAGATTCTGGCGGAAGCTGGAACAGAGCCTTGCGTGATCGCGGCTGACATCGATGTGGCCGCCTCTGCGGCAGCACGCGGGCGCATTCCGGCGCTGAAGAGCGCCCGGGACTTCACCTTGAAAAGGCTGTGACTGGTTGTTACCTGAATCGACATGATCCGCTACGACCTCATCTGCGAGAAAGGCCATGAGTTTGACGCATGGTTTTCTGACAGTGCCGCATATGATGCACAGCACAAGCGCGGCTTCGTGGAGTGCGCGGTGTGCGGCTCGATCAAGGTCGAGAAGCAGTTGATGCGGCCGAATGTCGGCGCCAAGGCCAATCGCAAAGGTGAAGCGTCCCAGCCCATGGTTGCCGGTGCCGTTGATCCGCGCATGCAGCAGATGATGGCCATGATGCGTGAGTTTCGCGCCCATGTTGAAAAGAACGCCGAGGATGTCGGTGACAAGTTCGCCGATGAGGCGCGCAAGATCCATTACAACGAGAGCGAGAAGCGCGGCATCTACGGCAATGCCACGCCCGACGAGGCGCGCGACCTGATCGAAGAGGGAATCGAAGTGCACCCGCTGCCGCGCCTGCCGGAAGACGGCAACTAGACGGTACAATCAGACGGGAATTGAAGTG
>CAZUKI010000226.1:0-1097 GCA_964620785.1 uncultured Aestuariivirga sp. | reverse complement strand
CTCAAGGCGGTGCTCAATGTCGAATCGAACTTCCTCGACAACATGGATTACGAGACCTGCTTCAGCCGCGGCATCCATGTGCTTTCGACTGGCAAGGTCTTTGCCCAGGCTGTCGCTGAAATCGGGCTCGGTTTTGCGCTGGCGCTGGAGCGCAACATCGCTGGCGCAGACCGTGATTTTCGCGCAGGCCGCGAACTGTGGGGTGGCGACGGCAATGGCGAGGCACGCCTGTTGTCAGGTGGCAATGTCGGCATCATCGGATTCGGAGACCTGGGCAAGGCTCTCAACCGGTTGCTTGAGCCATTCCGTGCGCAGGTGAAAGTCCATGATCCCTGGCTTCCCGATAGCGTGCTCGTCGAGGCCGGGACCACGCCGGCAAGCCTTGATGAGGTGCTTGCAACATCGGATGTGATATTCGTCGTGGCGGGTGTTACGACTGAAAACGGCGGCTTCCTCGGCGCGCGGGAGTTTTCACTGATGCGACCGCGCGCAAGCTTCGTCCTGCTCAGCAGGGCAGGGGTTGTTGATTTCGATGCCCTGATGGCGGCAGTTGCGTCGGGTCACATCAAGGCAGCGAGTGATGTTTTTCCGGAGGAACCGCTGGCGCCCGACCACCCGGTGCGCAAGCTGGATGGCTTCCTGCTCTCCGCACACCGGGCGGGGGCGCTTGATGCGGCGTTCAAGGACATGGGCCGCATGGTGCTCGAGGACCTGCGATTGATGGCGCGTGGACTGCCGCCGCTTGCCATGCGGCGGGCGGAACGGGAGACCGTGGCGCGCTTCAGGTCGAAGCCGGTGACGCGGAACTGAGGCTCAGGCCCTGCCTGCCACGGCCATGTAGTTCACGCTGATGTCGTTGGAGCGTTTCCATTCGCGCCCGATGGGGTGGAAGGTCACGCCGCTCTGGCTGAGGACCTTGACGCCTGCCGCTGAAAGCCAGCCCTGCAATTCTTCCGGGGTCACGAACTTTTCCCATTGGTGGGTGCCCTTCGGCAGCCAGCCCAACACATATTCGGCGCCGACGATGGCAAGGCCGAATGACTTCAGGGTGCGGTTCAGGGTGGCCACGAACATCAGGCCCCTGGGCTTCAGCATGG
>CAZUKI010000225.1:0-4528 GCA_964620785.1 uncultured Aestuariivirga sp. | reverse complement strand
CGGCAGGTGAGGGGGCAATACCCCGAGACACTGCCGCGTGAAGCGAAGCTATGCCCAGAGACACGTTGAAACGCCGCGCTGAAATCATCAGTGAATTGATGCGAGAGGCCAAAGGCTCATTCGTCACGGTCTATAGGGCAATGTGCGCAGTTCGCACTGCAAACCGAGACTATTCACTGGTTGCGCGCCTCAAGAAATCAGACGTGATTGCGGCGATCAGACGACTGCAATCCAAGTAACCCCATTCCCGTCCTACATCTACCCCCAGCGCCAGACATTCCAGCAGGCATATGACCTCAGAGCGCATGAGCGTGGCTTCGGTGTGGGGCGGGAACCTTAATTCACTCCACGAAATATTATTGCGCAATCAACCTCATGGTCGTGTTTTACAATGACTTTTCAGCCCGGAAATAAAGGCGGCGGCAGGCGCAAGGAGAAAGCCTATCTGGATGCGCTCATGCTTGATCTCAGGCGCACTCATGACGGCGACAGGACCAAGCTCCAGGCCATAGCTGAGAAGCACGTCAATCTGGCGTTGGAAGGCGACATGCAGGCCATCAACAGCATTGCCAATCGCCTGGATGGTCAGCCCGCGCAGGAACAGATCATCGACATCACCGAAACCAAGACGGTCATTCGCGCCCCTAGCCCGGAGAAAACCACTAGCGAGTGGGTCAAAACAATTAAAGGCGCTGTCGCAGGGAAGGCATTGCAGTAATGTCAGTAAGATACGGCACTACCGAGCAGCGTTTCTGGCAGCATACAAATCCAGAGCCGAATACCGGTTGTTGGCTGTGGAGCGGCCCTCAAGATGAAAATGGTTACGGTCGTTTTAGAGTGGGGCATCAAAAGGTAAGGGCCCACCGATACTCTCTCGCCATAAATAGCTCACAAGCGGTTGGTCCAACTGACTGTGTTTTACATTCATGCGATAACCCCGCTTGTGTAAACCCGGATCATCTGCGGATCGGCACTCACGCCGACAATGCTGCTGATAGAGTAGCGCGCAGCAGGCAGGCGCGCGGCGAACATTTGCATGCCAAGCTCACCGAGCAAGACGTTATTTCGATGCGAGCCAGCAAAAAGTCTCACCGCGAATTGGCCGCAGAGTTTGGGGTTAGTCATCGCACTGTGGGAGCAATCAAAAAGCGGGCAAAGTGGAAGCACCTGCCTTAGAGCAGGAGTTCGACATAATTTGGGAGCCGCAGAAAGGCCCCCAGTCGATGCTTCTCACATGCCCTGTCTTTGAGGTCTTTTTCGGTGGCGCTCGTGGCGGTGGCAAGACGGACGGCATGTTGGGCGAATGGGTTTCGCACGCCGATGAATACGGCGAGAATGCCATTGGCCTTATGGTGCGCCGGGAACTGACGCAACTCATTGAGACAATCGAACGCTCGAAGCAGATATTCACGCCGCTCGGCGCTTCCTACAACGAACAGCAGAAGATGTGGAGGTTCCCGAATGGGGCGCGCCTCCGCTTCGCATATCTTGAGCGGGATGCAGATGCCGACGCCTATCAGGGCCACAGCTACACTCGAATCTACGTTGAAGAGCTTGGGACTTTCCCATCTCCAGTGCCGATTCTTAAACTCATGGCTACGCTCCGCTCAGGTGCGGGAGTTCCTTGCGGTTTTAGAGCGACCGGAAACCCTGGGGGACCGGGACACAATTGGGTCAAGGCCCGCTACATCGACCCGGCACCCGCTGGTTGGGACATCATCAAGACCGCATTCAAGAACCCTTGGACGGGAAAAGTCCTTGAGAGGGAGCGCGTCTATATCCCGTCGCGGGTGACGGACAACAAGTTTCTGGGCGATGAGTATATCGCCAACCTGCAAATGGCAGGATCCGAGCAACTAGTGAAAGCCTGGCTCGAAGGCGACTGGGATATCATTGATGGAGCATTCTTTGACTACTGGGCAGCAGGACGACACGTTGTTCCGCCCTTCAATGTTCCGGTGGATTGGCTCCGTTTCAGGAGCATGGACTGGGGCTTTGCCACGCCGTTTTCAGTCGGATGGTGGGCGGTTTGCCCTGACGATATATGGCAAGAGTCCGTCACCGGACGTGACTGTTTTATTCCAAGGGGCGCGCTCATTCGCTACCGTGAATGGTATGGATGCCCGGACGGACAGCCCAATGTCGGCATTCGCCTCACCGCTGAAGAAGTTGCGCGCGGCATCAAGGAGCGCGAGCAGGGCGAAAAAATAGCCTACGGCGTCATTGACCCGGCAGCATTCGCCCACACCAACGGCCCATCCATTGCCGAGCGCATGATGAACGAAGGCGTGATGTTCCGCCGTGCCGACAACACCCGCGTCAGTGCTGACAAGGGCAATCTCGGCGGCTGGGACATGGTTCGCGCCCGTCTCAAGGGCGATGGCGAAGCGCCAATGATGTTTGTGTTCTCGACCTGCAAGGACTTCATACGGACATTCCCGGTTCTACAGCACGACCGCGACAGGCCGGAAGATTTGGACACGGACCAAGAGGACCACGCAGCGGATGACGCGCGTTATGCCTGCCTTTCAAGACCGTGGATTCCAAAGCCCAAGACGCCGCCGAAGCCGAAAGACCTGATTTACACGGCACAGGCAGATGGCCGGATTGTTAGCAACATGAGCGTACGTGACCGGGTTTTGATGCTTGAAAAGAAACGGAAGCGCATGAATGGCTGACGACCGCGCTTCGTGGATCGCGCCAAACGCTCAACTCACAAGAGTTGGGAGTATGCTGGCGGATTTCATGCCGCGTTTGGTCCGGCACAAGTGGTCAGCGGGCGGTTGGTGCTGGCGCATATACGGAATCAAGCCGCACGAAAGGCTGTGCCTGTTGAATGTGACAGTGTTTCACGGCGCCTGGTGCTTCTCGGCGCTCGGCGTCTCGGTATCAAACGCCACCTACAGGAAATACACGGGGGCGATTTAGCCAATGTCTGACACCGAAGAAAAGCAGGGCGCAGGTGCTTATGAAAGCGAGAGTGATGTAGCCCGCACCAAGGCCGCATTCGTCAAGCGCTGGCTTGAGGAAATCGAGCTTGCGAGCGAGGAAGAAAAGAAGTGGCGCAAGGTTTCAAAGGAAGCCCGCGACCTATACGAGGCTGGTGAGGACGCGCCTGAAGGCAAGGCGTTCAACATCTATTACGCCAACATCGAGACGCTGCGCCCCGCGCTCTACAACTCACAGCCCATTCCAGACGTTCGCCGCCGCTACGGTGACAAAGACCCATTGGCCAAGGAAGGCTCGGACGCCATTGAGCGCTGCCTGAGCTATTCAATCGACAACTACGACTTTGACGGCATCATCAAGGAGGCCATTGACGACCTGAGCATTACGGGCCGTGGCGTGTCCCGCGTGACGCTTGAGGAAGAGATTGTCGAGGTAGCGCAGGGCGTCAGTGACGTTGGCTATCAGGCCGTGGGCTGCGACAGCGTTCCCTGGGCCTCATTCCGCCGTGGACCGGCCCGGACATGGAGTAAGGTTCCGTGGGTGGCATTCGCCCACTACATGACGCGCGAGCAGTTGGTTGCGCTGTCACCGGAGCATGGACCGAAAGTCCCTCTGGACATGATAATTTCCGGCAAGGGCGAGGCGTCCAAGGATGGCGCGGGAGAGGACAACCCCGAGAGCGATGTATTCAAGCGCGCACTGGTTTGGGAGATTTGGGACAAGGACAAGCGAACCGTCCTTCACATTGCCCCGAGCTACAGCATAGACGTTCTGGCCACGACGCCCGATCCATTGGGCCTCAAGGACTTCTTCCCGGTCCCGTGCCCGATGATGACGGGCAAGACGAGCGGCAGGCTGGTGCCATTGTCGCCCTACAAGATTTACAAGCCGATCCTGGACGAGATCGACACGATTACGGAGCGCATCAAGGCGCTTATCAAGCAGTTGCGCCCAAGGGCCATTGGCCCCGGTGGCGTTGACTTGACCTCGTGGGCCTCGGCCTCAGACGGCGAGATTGTTGAAGTCCAGGATGTGATGCAGTTTCTTGAGCGTGGCGGCATGGACAAGATGCTGGCCTGGTTCCCGATGGAACCGACGATCAAGGCTATTGAAGCACTGTATCTGCGCCGGGAGCAGGCCAAGCAGGAGTTGTTCGAGGTATCTGGCCTTGCTGACATCATGCGCGGCCAGTCCAATGCGCAGGAAACCAAGGGCGCACAGGAAATCAAGCAGAAGTGGGGTTCGCTCCGCATCCAGAAGTCGCAGGCCGAAGTCCAGCGCTTCATTCGTGACCTGTTCCGCCTCAAGGCAGAGATTATCGCGGAGAAATTCAAGCCGGAAAACATCGCGGCCATGACGGGCCTCGAAATGTCAGCACCAGCCATTGCGCTCATCAAGAATGAGAGGATGCGCGGCTACCGGATCGACGTGGAGACGGACTCGACTATTCGTGGCGACCTGACGCGCAACCAGGAGGCAATGGCGCAGTTCGTTCAGGGTTCGGCGCAGTATTTCGCGGCTGTGGCGCCCATCGTTCAGTCTGGCGGCATGACCAAGCAGGCGGCGGTGACGATCTACA
>CAZUKI010000224.1:0-4597 GCA_964620785.1 uncultured Aestuariivirga sp. | reverse complement strand
GGCGTCAAGGCTGCCAAGGCTGATGCCAAGGTGATCCAGAACATGACCGGTGATACCGGCGCTGCCTGGAACGATCCGGTGAAGGGTGGCGAGATCACCAAGGGCCAGATCAGCCAGGGTTCCGACGTGGTCTATGCCGCGGCCGGTGCCACGGGCCTCGGCGTCCTGAAGGCCGCCGCTGAATCGAAGATCCTTTCGATCGGCGTCGATGCCAACCAGAACTATCTCTATCCGGGCCAGGTGCTCTCATCCATGCTGAAGCGCGTGGACGTTGCCGTCTACAACATCATGAAGAGCGGCGTTGATGGCTTCCAGCCTGGCATCAAGGCGCTTGGCCTTGCCGAAGACGGCGTGGGCTATGCCCTCGATGACAACAACAAGGCGCTGGTCTCGGCCGATATGCTGGCCAAGGTCGATGCCGCCAAGGCGGACATCATCTCCGGCAAGATTGCCGTCCATGACTATACAACCGACAACAAGTGCCCGGTTGAATAAGTGATCAACCCTTTCTTCCCCGTGGGCAGGACGGCGCGCTTCGGCTCGCCGCTCTGCCCCGGGGAAGGAGCGGACATCTGAGGCCCGCGTGCCCGCTATCCCAGCCATTGAACTCATCGGCATCGACAAGCGCTTCGGGCCGGTTCATGCCAACAAGGATGTGAACCTTGCGGTGGCGCAAGGCTCGATCCACGGGATCATCGGCGAGAACGGCGCCGGAAAATCCACGTTGATGTCAATCCTGTTCGGCTTCTATGCAGCCGACAAGGGCGAAATCCGGGTCAAGGGAAAGCCTGTCCGGATCAAGTCCTCGACGGATGCCATCGCCCTTGGCATCGGCATGGTGCACCAGCACTTCATGCTGGTTGATCCCTTCACGGTTCTGGAGAATGTCGTGCTCGGCGCCGAAGGCGGCAAGCTGATCGGGCCGGCGCTTGAGCGGGCGCGAAGCGAACTGGCCCGCCTTGCCAAGGACTATGAAATGGACGTCGATCCCGATGCGGTGGTCGGCGAGCTTCCGGTGGGCCTCCAGCAGCGTGTGGAAATCCTGAAGGCGCTGTTCAAGGGCGCCGATACGCTGATCCTCGATGAGCCAACGGGTGTCCTGACGCCCGATGAGGCGGACCATCTCTTCCGCATCCTCGGGCAGCTGCGCGACGAGGGCAAGACGGTGATCCTCATCACTCACAAGCTGCGCGAGATCATGGCCATTACCGATCGCGTCACCGTCATGCGCCGCGGCGAGGTCGTGGCGACCTATGAGACCAAGAACACCAGCGTCGGCGAACTGGCGGAAGCCATGGTTGGGCGCCGCGTGCTGTTGCGCGTCGACAAGAAGCCGGCAACGCCGGGTGAAGTCGTTCTCGATATCCGCAACCTCACCTGGAAGGACAGGAAGGGCATTGCCCGCGTCGACAATGTATCGTTCCAGGTGCGCAAGGGCGAGATCGTCGGCATCGCCGGTGTGTCGGGCAACGGACAATCGGAACTGCTTGATTGCATTGCAGGCATCACCAAGCCCACCTCAGGCCAGATCATCTTTGAGGGAAAGGATATCGGCATCCTTGGTGATCCTGCCCATGTGCGCGCCGAGGGCCTTGCCCATGTTCCCGAGGATCGCCAGGACCGCGGCCTCATCAAGACCTTCGATGCGTCCGAAAGCGCCATCCTCGGCTGGCACCGCACCGAAGCGCTCGGCCACGGCTTCCGCCTCGATCGCGGCAAGGTCATCGCCCGCGCCAAGGCCGAGATGGAGGAATTCGACGTGCGCCCGCCTGATCCGCTGCTGAAAAGCGCCAAGTTCTCCGGCGGCAACCAGCAGAAGCTGATCATCGCCCGCGAGATCGAGAGCAATCCCGACCTCCTGATCGTCGGCCAGCCGACGCGCGGCGTGGACATCGGCGCCATCGAATTCATTCACCGCCGCATCATCGCGCTGCGCGACGAGGGCAAGGCCATCCTGCTTGTCTCGGTCGAACTCGATGAAATCCGCTCGCTGTCAGACCGCATCATCGTGATGTTTGCGGGCAGGGTCATGGGCGAGCTCGGCGAAAAGGCCGATGAACGTGAAGTCGGCCTGCTGATGGCCGGCGTTACCAAGGATGCTGCCTGATGGCGGGTCGCAGCGAAATTCCAGCCTGGGTCGATCTCGGCCTCATTCCCTTCCTCAACCTGCTGCTGGCGCTGCTGGCAACCTCGGTCGTCTTCCTCGCCATTGGCGAAAACCCCATTGAATGTCTCGGCATCATGCTCGATGGCGCCGTGGGCTCCATCAAGGGCTGGAGTTATCTTCTCTATTACGCGACGAACTTCATCTTCACCGGCCTGTGCGTAGCGGTCGCCTTTCACGCTGGCCTCTTCAACATCGGCGGTGAGGGCCAGGCCTATTTTGCAGGCCTTGGTGCGGCAATGGTCGGCCTTTCGCTGGAGTTCCTGCCCTGGCCCATCCTCATTCCGTTGTCCATTCTCGCTGCGGCGCTCTTTGGTGCCATGTGGGGCTTTGTGCCGGGCTACCTGCAGGCCAAGCGCGGCAGCCACATCGTCATCACCACCATCATGTTCAATTTCATCGCCTCGAGCCTGATGGTCTATTTCATCAACTACTGGTTCAGGCCGGTGGGCAAGATGGCGGTGGAGAGCCGCAACATCGGCAGCTTCGACTTCCAGGCCGCTGATCTTGCCGGCGCCTATATCCCGAGCTTCCGTGAATTGGGCCTTGCATGGTTCCAGTACCGCCTGCCGGCCTCGCCGCTCAATCTCACGGTCTTCCTGGCGATCATCGTGGCCTGGGCCGTGTGGTATTTCCTATGGCGCACCAAGCTCGGCTACGAAATCCGTGCGGTCGGCGCCAATACCGAAGCCGCCATTTATGCCGGCATCAAGCCCGACCGCATCATCATGATCGCCATGGCGGTCTCCGGCGGGCTTGCCGGCCTTGTTGCCGTAAATGAAGTGCTCTCTGCCCAGCACCGCCTGCTTCTTGAATATGTCCAGGGTGCGGGCTTCGTCGGCATCGCCGTTGCCCTCATGGGCCGCAACCATCCCTTCGGCATCGTGCTGGCCGCCATGCTCTTCGGCTTGCTGTACCAGGGCGGCACCGAGCTTTCCTTCGCCAAGGCCCACATCAACCGCGACGTGGTGGTGGTGATCCAGGGCCTGATCATTCTCTTCATGGGCGCCCTCGAACAGGCCTTCCGGCCTTATCTCGCGGCGCTGTTCTTCAAGGCGGAGGACTAGGATGCTGGAAATCTTCCTGTCGCCTGAATCTCTCTCCTCCACCGTCCGCATGTCGGTGCCGCTGATCTTTGCCTGCCTCGCGGGTCTCTGGTCGGAACGCTCCGGCATCGTTGACATCGGTCTTGAAGGCAAGATGCTGATCAGCGCCTTCGTGGCGGCCTCGGCGGCCTATTCGCTGGGCAACCCCTGGCTGGCGCTTCTGCTTGCCATTGTTGTCTCCGTGGGCTTCTCGCTCGTTCATGGCTATGCCTCCATCGCCCACAATGGCAACCAGGTGATTTCCGGTGTCGCCACCAACATGCTTGCGGCAGGCCTTGCGGTCGTCATCGGCAATGAATGGTACAAGGAGGGTGGCAGAACGCCGCCCATTCCACCGGAATCGCAGTTCCCGGTCATCAACATTCCGGGTGTCGAGACCTTCAGTTACCTCAAGATCATTTCCGGCCATTCGATCCTCGTCTATCTCGCCTTCGTGCTGGTGGCGGTCACCGCCTGGGCCCTTGCCAAGACGCGCTTCGGCCTGCGCCTGCGTGCCGTTGGCGAAAATCCCCAGGCCGTGGATACCGCAGGCATTTCCGTGGCGCGGTTGCGCTACCAGGCCGTTATCATCGCCGGCATCCTGTGCGGGTTTGCAGGCACATACCTGTCCGTTGCCTTGCAGGGTTCCTTCGTGCGCGACATGTCGGCGGGCCGTGGCTTCATGGCGCTTGCCGCGTTGATCTTCGCAAACTGGCGTGCCTGGCCTGCTTTCTGGGCCTGCCTGCTGTTCGGCTATCTGCAGGCCGTGGGCCTGCGCCTGCAGGGCGTGAAACTGGGTTCCTTCGAGGTCCCGGTGCAATTCATCAACATGCTGCCCTATGTGATGACCGTGATCCTGCTGGCGGGCTTCATCGGCAAGTCCATTCCGCCGCGCGCCTCCGGCGTTCCCTACAGCAAGGACAGGTGATGCAGGATCTCGTCAGCGCCGCCGTCGCCGCGCGCAAGAAGGCCCATGCGCCCTATTCGAAGTTCCTGGTGGGCGTGGCCATGCGCGATGAACAGGGCCGCATCCATTCCGGCTGCAACATCGAGAACGCGTCCTACCCGCAAGGCTGGTGTGCTGAGCCGTCTGCCATTTCCGTTCTCATCATGGCGGGTGGCAAACGCATCACGGAAGTGGCTGTCCTGGGCAATGGTGATGTCCTCTGCACCCCGTGCGGCGGCTGCCGCCAGAAGATCCGCGAATTCGCTGCTGGCGATGTCAAGATTCATTGCTGCACGGAAACCGGCAAGCTGATCCGGACATTCACGCTGGATGAATTGCTTCCAGCATCCTTCGGCCCCGAAAACCTGGACCTTCGCTAGCGCGCCAGAGATGCTTGTGGCG
>CAZUKI010000223.1:0-4607 GCA_964620785.1 uncultured Aestuariivirga sp. | reverse complement strand
TCATCGAACGGCCCGCCAGTGCCGTCAAGGAACTGGTCGAGAACGCCATTGATGCTGGCGCCACGCGCATCGACACCGTGTTTCGCGGCGGCGGCAAGACCCTGATCCGCATTTCCGACAACGGCAGCGGCATGACCAGGAATGAGCTGCAACTCGCCGTCGAGCGTCATGCCACCTCGAAACTTCCCGATGATGACCTCGTCCGCATTTCCTCGCTGGGCTTCCGTGGTGAGGCCTTGCCCTCGATCGGCAGCGTGGCACGGCTTTCGATCACTTCTCTCAGCAGCGGCAGCAGTGACGGCCACCAGCTGACGATTGAAGGTGACGCTGCGCCCGTCATTCAGCCGGCGGCGATTGCCGAAGGAACCAGTGTCGAGGTGCGCGACCTCTTTTACGCCACGCCCGCCCGCCTCAAGTTCCTGAAGTCGGATCGCAGCGAGACGGCAGAGGCCATCGAGGTCGTACGCCGCCTGGCATTGTCCCATCCCGGCGTGGGTTTCAGCTTCGCTTCCGAGGAACGCCAATGGCTCAACCTGCCGCCCGGTGAGGGCAGGCAGGAACGGGTTGCCCGCCTCATGGGCCGCGAGTTCATGGAGAATGCTGTTGCCCTTCACCACGCTGGCGAAGATGTCACGGTGGAAGGCTTCGCCGGTCTTCCCACCTATTCGCGCGCCCAGGGCACGTTGCAATATGCCGTGGTCAATGGCAGGCCGGTGCGTGACAAGCTCATCGCCGGGGCAATCCGCGGCGCCTATGCCGATGTCATGCCGCGCGGCCGCTTTCCCGCCGTGGTGCTGTTCATCACCTGTGCCCCTGATCGGGTCGATGTGAATGTCCATCCCGCCAAGACAGAAGTGCGCTTCCGTGATTCCGGTTTTGTGCGTTCGCTGATCGTGTCGTCGATCAGGCGGGCGCTGACGGCGACAGGCCAGAAACCATCGACAGCGGCGGCACGCGAAACCCTGTCGGCCTTCCGGTCTGACCAGCCGTCCTCATTCTCTGAAGGCGTGCAATCGGCCTTCGCCATGCAGATGCCCATCGCCACCGCGGCAACTGCGGCGCCACCAACGGCTTCGCCCTTCGCACCGGCATCTGTTGACGATATGGCGCCCGCTACCCATCCCCTCGGCATGGCGCGGGCCCAGTTGCATGGCAACTACATCGTGTCACAAACGGAGAACGGCCTCATCCTGGTGGATCAGCACGCCGCGCATGAGCGCATCGTCTATGAACGCCTGAAGCGCGAGCGGGCAGGGCAGGGCATCATCGTGCAGCCCCTTCTGGTGCCGCAGGTCATTGACCTTGATGGCGCCACCGTTGCGCAGGTTTTGTCCGTTGCCGGGTTGCTGGCCGAGGCGGGCCTCCAGGTTGAGGCCTTCGGCGAGGGCGCGGTGGTGGTGCGCGAGGTTCCAGCAGCACTCGGTGGTGGAAACATCCCGGCACTTCTGCGCAACATCGCCGATGATCTGCAGGAACTCGGCAGCATCACTGCCGTGGCCGAGAAGATCAACCATGTGCTCGCAACCTTCGCCTGCCACCACTCGGTGCGGGCTGGCCGCCTGCTGCGCGTCGAGGAGATGAATGCCCTGCTGCGCGAGATGGAAGTGACGCCGAACGCCGGGCAATGCAACCACGGCAGGCCGACCTTCATCGAACTGAAGCTCTCGGACCTGGAGCGCCTCTTCGGCAGGTCATGAGGGTGCGCGGTAGAATCGCACCTGCGTGTCGCCATAGCTGCGCTGGTCGAGCAGCGTGAGGCCCGGTACATCAGCAATCACCGCCTTTTCCGCTTCCTCGAGCACGACAATCGCACCCGGTGAAAGCCAACCGCCCTCCACCAGCGACTGTAGCGCTTTTTCTCCAAGGCCCCGGTTGTAGGGTGGGTCGGCAAACACCATGCCGAAGGGTGATTGCGGCGCGCATGACCCAAGCTGCGTGGCGTCACGCCGCCAGATCTTCACCTGGCCGATGACGCCCAAGGCGTCGGCATTGCGCCGGATGACGCCGCGTGCCTCGGCGCTGTCATCAACGAACTGGCAGAAGCGGGCCCCGCGCGAGATGGCCTCGAGGCCGAGCGCCCCGGTCCCGGCAAAGAGATCGAGAACCCGCGCTCCCTCGATGTCGAAGCCGGCAGCACCATGGGCCAGGATGTTGAAGATCGACTCGCGCACCCGGTCCGATGTCGGCCGGGTGGCGGTTGACGAGGGTCCCTGGATGGCGTGTCCCTTGAAGGTTCCGGCAACAATGCGCATGGGGCCGTGTAGTCGCTGGCGTTACGCATCGGCAAGTGCCAAAAGGATGACATGCTGATGAAGTCTCCGGAAATCATGTCACTGGCCCTTGCCGAGGCCCGTGCCGCCGCCGCGCGTGGTGAAGTGCCCGTCGGTGCCGTTCTTGTTTCGCCGGAAGGCGAGATTCTCGCCAAGGCGGGAAACCGCACGTTGGAACTGAAAGATCCATCGGCTCATGCCGAGATGCTCGTCCTGCGCGAAGCCGCCCAGAAGTTGAACTCAGAACGGTTGGTCGGTTGTGATCTCTATGTCTCGCTCGAACCCTGCGCCATGTGTGCCGCCGCCATTTCACTGGCCCGCATCAGGAGGCTCTATTTTGGCGCGGGCGACGAGAAGATGGGGGCGGTGGAACACGGCCCCCGCTTCTTCGCCCAGCCGACCTGCCATCACAAACCAGATGTCTATGGCGGCATCGGTGAACGCGCCGCCCAGGAACTGCTGCGTTCCTTCTTTGCCGCGCGGCGCAGCAAGGGCCGTCAGGCCGCCGACACCACCGGGTAGTGCGCCACCACGAGACTGTGGGGATTGAGGGCCTGCATCAGCTTCGCCACCCTGGGTTCACTCATGGATGCCTTCATGGCGGCATCTGCTTCGGCCTGC
The DNA here is from genome assembly GCA_964620785.1 of uncultured Aestuariivirga sp. Classification (GTDB taxonomy): domain Bacteria; phylum Pseudomonadota; class Alphaproteobacteria; order Rhizobiales; family Aestuariivirgaceae; genus Aestuariivirga. The sequence goes on along the minus strand of CAZUKI010000223.1, from coordinate 1,716 downwards.
GAGCGCCATTCCACGAGGTCCATGAAGCGGCCTTGATCGAGCCTGACCACCCGCCGCAGCAGAAAGCCCGGCTGCTGGCGCAGGAACGTATCTGACTCGGCGCAGGCCGCCAGGAACTCGGCCTCGCTGCGCCCGGCGGCAAGTTCAAGCACTACGGATTCAATGATGGGGCTCATGGCATGTCTCCTTCGCCCGCAGGCTTAGGAGGTGCCAGTGTCACCGGCCGTCAGCAGCGCTGCTGTCGAGGATTGGATGAGGCGCTGGAGCCTGCGCTGCAACTCTTCCTTGGCGGGTTCCGCTGCCGCCAGAATGTCCCGCACCCGGAAGAAATCCATGGACCCGAACTGGTCCACCTTGGGCGTGAGATAGATGTCGGGCGGCGAGAGCGCCCGCTTCAACTCGGCCAGCCGGTTGAACATGATGAGAAGTGAACCCACCGCCATGTCAAGGTTGCTGGCTCGTCCGCTTCGCGCTTCCGGTGGCCTGCCGGTCACGTCAATTGCAATGACGAGGTCGACGCCATCGCGCACCTGGTCGAATGGCACGGGGTTGACGACGCCGCCATCGACATGCGCCCGCCCGTTGATGAGCGGCGCAGAGATTAGTCCCGGAATGGCGATCGATGCACCGACGGCACGCGCCAATGGCCCCGTCGTCAGCACGACTTCCTCCATCCGCTCATAGTCGCAAGTGATGATCTTCAGGGGAATGCGCGTGTCCTCGATGTTGCGCACCAGATGGTCGGGCAAGGCAATGTCGGCAAGGCGCTCACCTGAGAGGTGAAGCGATGCAGCGCTCTTCATCGACAGAAGTTGCAGCGGCGAAATCTTGCGGGCACCGAAGACATAGCGCGCGAACTCCACGCGGTTTGAGAGCAACTGCTCGGCATGGCTGCGAAGCTCTTTGGCGCTCATGCCCGCCGCATAGCAGGCCCCGACCAGCGCCCCCATGCTGCAACCGGCGATGACGGCAGGCGTAATCCCCATCTCGTCGAACACTTCCAGCATGGCGATATGGGCAAGGCCGCGCGCCCCTCCGCCGCCGAGGGCAAGGCCGATGCGTGGTGCGGGAGATATGTTCATTGCCCGAATGTAGAAGCTGGACGCTTCGGATTCAAACGGCCCGCCAGCCAATGTCGCGGCGGCAGAAACCGCCGGGGAAATCGATCCTGTCAACTGCGGCATAGGCCCGCTGTTGCGCCTCCTTCACGCTTGCGCCAAGCGCCGTGACAGTGAGGACGCGGCCACCAATTGCGACAAGCTGCCAGTCCTTGAGGGCGGTTCCGGCATGGAAGACTTCAACGCCCGCTTCGGAAACCTTTTCCAGGCCGTTGATCGGATTCCCCTTTTTCACTTCGCCCGGATAGCCCTTGGAAGCCAGCACCACGGTCAGCGCCGCGTCCTGCTTCCAGGCGGCACTCTGCTGCGCAATCGTCCCATCTGCGCAGGCCTTGAGCAGGGCCAGCAGGTCGCTGTCGAGGCGCGGCATCAGCACCTGCGTTTCCGGGTCGCCGAAGCGGGCGTTGTATTCGATGAGCTTGGGCCCGTCTTTGGTCAGGATCAGCCCGGCATAGAGCACGCCGCGATAGGGATGGCCCATCTTCTTCAGGGCGCTCACGGTCGGCTTGATGATGTCCTTGAGTGTCGTGGCAATAAGCGCGTCCGTCAGGCAGGGGGCCGGCGAATAGGCGCCCATGCCGCCCGTGTTGGGTCCGGT
>CAZUKI010000222.1:0-4631 GCA_964620785.1 uncultured Aestuariivirga sp. | reverse complement strand
ATGCGGGTATACATGCCGGGATCCATCATGACACTGCCCATGGCGGGCATCATGGCCGGGTTGGCCATGGCGTTGCTCCACTGGACAAATGCGCGCGGATCCTTGAATGCGGAAGCATTCTGGGTCGGGTCGGTCATTTTGGCTGCCCAGGCTTCCGGGGTGGCGGGCGCGGGGCCTTCTGCAAATGCTGTACTGGCACAAGCAAGCGTCAATGCGGAGATCAGTTTCAGTTTCATCATGTTTCCTTTTTGAAGGGTTGGGGGAGGATCACTATCCTCCAATTTCGAGAAATGGGCCAATGGTTTAAAAAAACCGGCGGAAAGGGGGTTCCGCCGGGAGTCTCGGAGGAGACAGAAATCTTTCACGAATACACGTCGCCCCAGATGCCTTCCGCCCAGGCTTCTGCGTACACCGCCTCCACCTCCGACAAATCGGCGGATATGCCGCCGCCCGGCTGCGCGGTCATCTGGTCCTTGACCGGGTCGTAGCGGAAGACGGTGGCAACGTGGATGGCCTTGTCTTCGCTGACTGCGCTGTAACAGGTATTGGCGACAATCGGAATGGGGTTGGGTTCTCGGCCGTTGAGAATTTCGACAATGGCATTGGCGCAGACTTTGCCCATGTTGTTGGCCATGTGGCCCGACTTGGGGAAGTTGGACAGAAGCGAATCGCCGATCACATGCACGTTTGGTTTGGATTTGGATTCATAGGTGACGAAACTGGCCGGGCACCAGACACCATTGGAGTCGGTACGCACGCCGGCCAGTTCGGCTACATGCCCTGCCCTCTGGGGTGGAATGATGTTGATGACATCAGCTTTCAGGTCCTCGAATTCGGTGCTGACAGTCATCTTGTCGGCGCTGACTTTCAGCACCTTGCTGTTGGGGCGGTACTCCACCCAGTCCTTGTACAAGGTGTCCCAGGCTTTCATGAACAGCGGTTTCTTCGACGCCACATCGGGATTGGCGTCGAGCATGATGATCTTGGATTTCGGCTTGGCGCGCTTGAGGTAGTTGGCCATCAGGCATACTCTTTCGTACGGTCCGGGCGGACAGCGGTAAGGTGCGAGCGGCATGCCAACAACAATGAGCCCGCCATCCGGCATGGATTCGATTTGCTGGCGCAACTTCAGGGTTTGCGGGCCGGCTTTCCAGGCGTGCAGGATGGTTTCCTGCGCCTTGGCGTCGTAACCCTCGATCTGGTCGAAGCGGAAGTCGATGCCGGGTGAAACGATCAGTCGGTCGTAGGGAAAGCTGCCGTTGGCGGTTTTTACCACGCGCTTGTCGGTGTCGATGGCGGTGACCTCATCCACGACCACGTTGACGCCATGCGATTTCAGGCCATCGTAGGTCCTGGTGATGTCGTCCAGGGTTTTCAATCCGGCCAACACCAGATTGGATAGCGGGCAGGAAACAAATTTGCCTTCGCGGTCAATCAGCGTGACCTCGATGCTGGGATCCCATTTGCGGATGTACTTGGCTGCAGTGGCGCCGCCAAATCCGGCGCCCACGATCACGACCTTGGCCTTGGCGGCGTTGCCATGGGCGCGTAGCGGAAGGCCGGCCGCGACCAGACCGGCGGAAGAGACTTTCAGGAAATCACGTCTTTGCATGCTCATTGTTGTTCTCCTCAGGGTTTGATTGCGGCAAAGACGTCTGCCATTTGCGCGAATTCTTCATCGGTGTAGCCCTTGGCATGCTGGTGCATGACCGTGGCTTCACGCTTGCCGGACTTGAAATCCTTCATCTGTTCGATGAAGTAGCTTTTATCCATGCCAGCCAGGGGAGGAATGGCGGAGTGGCTCTTGCCGTCTGTACCGTGGCATGAGTAGCAGGTTGCCGCCATGGAGCGGGCATGCGTGGCGGTCGACCCAGTGAGCTTTCCGGCAATGTTCACGGCGGCCGTGGCGGCGGCGCTGGGTGCTGATGTCACTGCGGTGGCGGCAGCCGTGGCTGCTGCGGCTGGAGCCGAGGCAGCCGCTGTGGTGGCGGTTGTCACTGCTGCCGCAGCCGGAGCGGCAACCGTGGCCGTGATGGGCGTCACAATGGCTGGCGCGCTCCCGGCGAGAGCAGGCATGCTGGCCATGGCTTGCATCGGCACGAACATCCACTGCATGAACACCTGGCCATTCGACCAGATGGCCACGGGCACGGCCACCATGTTGGCGGGCACGTTGACGGGTTGCGGCGGCAGGTAAAGCAGCTTGCCCATGGGCGGCTCGGTGGCCGCGCTATTGGAAAGAATCGGGCTGGCAAGCACGAGAGCCGCCAGTAATGCGGAAATACGTTTCATGTCTTCCTCCTGGTTAATCGATTGTTATGCAAGGCATTCGCCCTCTTTGGAACTCGTTGTGTAGCAGATGGAATGCCACAAGTAAGTGCAAGAAATCATCAATATTCTCAAAGCTCTATATGGATCAAGGCTGACTTGAAGCAACTGGTTTGCCGGATATGCCAGGCGACAGGCAGGCCACTGGCAGGCCGGGAAGAAATCAGTTTGCCGGAACAATGCTGACTCCTGGTGTGGCTGGCAGGCGTGGCAGGCTCATGGCCGGGAAGGGGCCGGTCAGCGCGCCGAGAAAGGCCACGATATCGGCGGTGTCGGCATCATTCAGCTTGATGCCAAGTTGCGAGGCTGCCATCACCTGCACGGCTTCGCTCAGGGTAGGGACGGCGCCGTTATGAAAGTACGGCGCGCCCAGTGCTACGTTGCGAAGCGTGGGCACCCGATACTTGTGCCTGTCGGATGGATCCCTCGTCACCGCCTCGCGGCCACTGTCCTCGCGCAGTTTGTACTGCAAGGCGTAAGGACTGTCGTGAAACGGAAAGGTCACGAAAAATCCTCCCGGCAACCAGGGACCGTTGAACGCGGGCGGCCGGTGACAGCCCGTGCAGCCCAATTCGTTGAAACGTTTCAGGCCGCGCTGCTGCTGTGCGTTCAGTGCTGATTCATCACCCCTGGCAAAGCGATCGTAAGCGCTGCCGGGTGTAACGAGTGTGCGTTCGAACGCGGCGACGGCTTTTGCCGCGTTGTCGACCGTGACGGCATTCTCGCCGCCAAAAACATTTCTGAACTGCTCGACGTACCCCGGAATTTGCCGCACGCGGGCGATGGCTTCATCGAGCGAGCGCATGCCCATTTCCACTTGCGCCACCACCGGACCCTTGGCCTGCTCTTCCAGACTGGCCGCGCGGCCGTCCCAGAATTGGGCACTGTGGAAAGCCGAATTCCATACGGTGGGCGCGTTGCGCGGCCCGCTTTGTCCATGCACGCCCATTGATGTACTGCGGCTGTCTTCGCCGCCTGCCATGAGGTTGTGGCAGGAGTTGCAGGAAACTGTTCCCGTAGACGAAAAGCGTGGATCAAAGAACAACTGCTTGCCCAGCTCGATCTTGGGGGCGGTCTGAGGGTTGTCCGCGGGGATCGATGGTGCCTCTGGCAAAGCAAGCCATTCCTCGGCAAGCCCGACCGGCGCCGTCAAGGCGGCGACTATCAGCAGACCTGACTGCCCTATCCATTGCATGGCCTGTGCAGCTCTTTATTTTAGCGAGGAGAGAAATTCCGATACGGCAGCCATGTCGTTGTCCGACATGCCGCTGGCGATGCCTTTCATGGATTCATCGGGTGCAGCGCCACTCTTGTAATCGCCCAGTCGCTTGATCAGATAGCCGGCATGCTGGCCCGCCAGACGCGGACCCGCATCACTGCCTTCACCGGCTGCTCCATGACAACCGGCGCACATTTCATAACCGGCCTTGCCCTTGTCCAGTATGGCTGCATCAGCCTTGCTGCCCGACGAGCCTGGCGGCAGCGCGGAGAAATGCGCCGCCAGATCCGCAAAATCGTTTGAAGCCAGGCTGCCGAACAAGGCGGATTTTGCCGCCACGGGACGAGCGCCGCTTTTGAAGGCTTCCATTTGGGAAACAAGAAAGGCTTCCTTTTGTCCGGCAATGCTCGGGTATTGCGGGTTGCTCGAAACTCCCTTCAGTCCATGGCAGCTGATGCATTTCATGCCTTTGGACTTGCCCGCGGCGGCATCACCGGCCTGCACGCCCGATACGGCCAGCAAGAGTCCCATGAGCGCTGATATTTTTGAAAGTGTGGCCATGTCAATATCTCCGTTCAACTTAACGTGCGGCAATTTTTTCTGTTTTTGACCTGGCGGATTTCAGATCCGCCGCGCTGAAGTCGCGCGTCAGTTCCTTCATCACCACCGTGGGCACGGTCAGCTTGCCTTCACCCAACAACTTGTCTGCCACCCCTTGCGCGTAGGACTGGTAATGCAGCTTGGCCTGCACCTTGAAGCCCTTGGCATTGGCGGGGAGATGGAACGCGTATACGCCGTAGCGAAAGCCCTTGGGCGGAATGGTGTTCAAGTGATCGAAGTTGGCGATCTCCCAGGGGTTGATGGTGGGCTTGCCATCCTTGTCCACTGAACGGTTGATGAACGTGACTGCATCAGACGGCACGTGATTGTTTTTTGCGACGCCGGAACTCAGCAGCTCGTTGCCCTGATCGTCGGTGATGTGCACTTCCAGCCAGATCTGGCGGATGAAGGTCAGGCTCGTCGGCAGGTGATGTCCCGCACGCTTGTTGGTGACCTTGACCTTGAGCAGGTTGGCACCGCCCTT
>CAZUKI010000221.1:0-4635 GCA_964620785.1 uncultured Aestuariivirga sp. | reverse complement strand
CTTCCGCATACCCTCAACGCTTGTCTGGATGGGGCACCAAAAGTGGCCGACCAGGCGTGGGTGAACTTGAACACTTGGGTGGGCTACGCGCGCAATTTGTTCACGGCTGCTTCCCCACAGGATATCGAAAGGGCCCGGATCGCCTTGGGCAATGTCCGGGTGGGTCTGAATGGGCTCACTCACGCTCAGCGTAAAACGCTGGACGCGGTGGAGGTCTTCTTGGGCTGAGGGCTTTCGAGCGAGATGGTGAAACCGTGGACGACGCGCGGGGCATGGAACTACTTGCCTATCAGAAGCGCTTTGAGGCGCTTTGCTTCATCCCGGAGTAGCCAGGCCACCTCCTTGAGCGGCGCGCTGTTGCCACCACAGCGCGTAGAACCTTGCTGTGATACCGGGGCCAGCGCACCATTGCGAAAGTAGACGCGGTTCACCATCGTGACGTTCTGAACGGCCGGATCAAAGGAGCCGGTGCTGTCCACGTACGCGAACTCCAGGCCCTGCTCTTGCACGAACACTAGTTGACCTCGATCGAAGTAGTACGCGGTGAAGTACACGCAGCTGGAGACGCCCACCCACGACACCATCTTCACGAGCTGCCCATCCTTCAAGAAGCCCTTCAACTCACCACCTCCGTCGGTCATCTGAGTAAGGAACTCCTCGTTCTCCAGTGTCCGCAGATCATAGTCCTTCCCGGCATCGATCTCTTGAACGATGCGATCTACAGCAACGATGTACGTGCTGTCGATCTGCGCATGTGCCAATAGGCTGCAAACCATCACGGCCACACTGACGAGCAGCAATCGGGACACGCAGGGCGCGAGCGAGAGGGTGGAACCGTGGACGATGAGGCGGGGCATGGGCGATTGTTGTAGATCAAAGTTGGGCGCTCAAATCGAGTGACGCGCTGTACCTTGCATAAAAGCCTCAATCATGGACGACGATCATGTGAGCCCCAGTCTTGGTGAAGTGCCCGACCAGGTCTTTAATCAATTCCTCAAGGATTTGGAGAAGGCCGAGTTGCCGACAGAACTCGTCGAGCGTTTCAGAAAGACCTTGATACAGGACCGCGTTATCAATGAGAAAGGCCTTAGGGCTGCCCTGTTTGGAGAGGACACAGAGCCATGATCCTGGTAGAATCGATAGACATCAAAGAGTTTCGCGGTATACGCGAACTCTCTTTGGACTTGCGTGGGGTTCCCTTTGCCATTTGCGGCCCAAACGGCACAGGGAAAAGCGGCGTCGTTGATGCCCTTGAATTTGGCCTGACTGGTCAAATATCTCGGCTTGTCGGTGAAGGCAAGGCTGAACTGTCCGTTAAGGAGCATGGGCCACATGTTGACGCACGGGATGATCCAGGTCGGGCGGTCGTGACACTTGTTGTTCGAATTCCTGAGTTGCAGAAGACGGCGACAATAGAGCGTGCTGTAAAGACACCCACTAAACCGGTCATCACTCCGAATGAGCCAGATGTTCTGAGTGCACTGCAGGCAGTCGAACGACATCCAGAAGTAGTTCTGTCTCGTAGAGAATTGATTCGATACGTGCTCGCTACACCTGGCAAGCGTGCCGAAGAAGTCCAAGCCCTTCTGCGCCTTGATCAAATTGAAACCGTTCGGCTCGGCCTGCAGAAGATTGCCAACGCGTGCGAGAAGCAACATGGTGCCGTCATCAAGGAAGTCGCAGCGGCCAAGGATAAACTTCAACGTGCCTTGGGAGTGGCCGACCTGAGCCAAGAGACTGTATTGACCGCGGCGAGTCCGCATCGATCGGCACTTGGCCTTCCTCCTCTGTTGGAGTTGACCAGCACCACATCACTTAAGAATGGCCTGGCCAGTACACCTAAGCCAGCGGTCCAAAAAATCCCGAAATCGCAGGCACTCGATGATATCACAGCCGGACGGGCAGCACTAGATGTTCTGGTTAGTGATGCCCTAAACTCCTCGATTGACGTGGCGGCTGGCGAACTCGCGGCATTGGCTGGGGACCCAATCTTCGAAGAGAGCGTCACGAAAGAGGTTTTCATTCGAAGTGGCTTGTCCCTCATCGTCGCCGACAATTGCCCCCTGTGTGACTTGTCGTGGGATATTGCTGAACTCAAGGCGCATCTGAATCAGAAGCTAAAACAATTCGAGACCTACAAACAACGGCGCACCAAGCTCGCAGCAGAGTTGGCGCCAGTTGTTGGAGCATTGGAAACGGCGGCGGCGTGCATCCGTGGATTGACGACTTATGCATCATCAGCGCAGCCAGCAATACCCTTTGGCACGTGCATTACATTCATCAACACACTAGAAGCCAATGCCAAGCACCTTGCGGCATTGTCGCCACTCAGCAATGCCACAGCAGCGCTCAAAGCAGTTATGTCGGTGCCCGCTGAGGTCACAACGTCTCTGGACAGCCTTGAGAAGTTCGTTAGAGCGCTGCCGGACCCGTCAAAGCAGGATGCCGCGATTGAATGGCTCTCTGTAGCCCAAGAGCGACTCGATGTTTACCGAGATGCGCGGCGAAGACAGGTAATTGCAAAGGGCCAATCGGAACTATCACGCAAAGCGCTCGATCTGTACACGAAGACCAGCGACAACGTGCTCTCAAGCATGTACAATGCCGTCCAAGCTGACTTTGCGAAGTACTACGCCTTCATCAACAGAGATGACGAAGCGGGGTTCAAGGCTCGGCTGACCCCATCAATGGGCAAGCTCGGATTCAACGTCGATTTCTATGGTCGAGGTTTCTTTCCCCCTGGCGCGTACCATAGTGAGGGTCATCAAGACGGCATGGGCCTCTGCCTGTATTTAGCCTTGATGAAGCACTTGCAAGGCTCGCACTTCACGTTGGCAGTCTTGGATGATGTAGTCATGTCGGTTGACACGGGCCATCGTCGAGAAGTTTGCGCACTGCTCAAGTCAGAATTCCCGAAGACCCAATTCGTCATCACGACCCATGATCCTGTGTGGCTGAAGCACATGCGCACAGAGGGCTTGATCAATTTCAAGTCAGGCGTTCAATTCCGCAAGTGGAGTGTCGACCAGGGTCCCGTCCAATGGGATGACCATGACGTTTGGGCAGAAATCGATGAGAAGCTGGGGCGCTCCGATGTGCGTGACGCAGCGGCTTTGCTTCGTCACCATCTCGAGTACACGGGTGCGGAATTGTGTCATCGTTTGAGAGCACTGGTCCCGTTTCGTGCAGATGGGCAGTATCAGTTGGTTGAGTTGCTGCCTCCGGCGGTTGAACAATTCAAAGCCCTGCTCAAGAGAGCCACGGCCGCCGCGAATAGCTTCAATCAGCAGGAGATTGTCGATAAGCTGAAGGAAACAGGCTCTCGATTCCAGGAGTTAGTTAACGCCTCAAAAATTGAATCGTGGCAAGTGAACGTCGCTGTTCACTTCAATGCTTGGGAGAACTTGAACGCAAAGGATTTCAAACCAGTAGCCGAAGCTTACACGGCCTTGTTGGAAGCGTTCAAGTGTGCGGACTGTGGACAGTATCTACGAGTATCGCCAGAACGGGAAACCTCAGAAAGTCTGCGCTGTGACTGCGGGCTAACCAACATCAACCTGCTCAACAAGAAGTAGCCGCGCACTCCCATTCATGGCTCGGCGGCTCGACCACCATGTCACACTCCAACGCGCAGAATCCCGGACTAGGTGACCAGGGCGAACTGTGGTTTGCATCGCAGCTTCCTCGTGGCTGGGTATGGCAACCACCTAGACGCGACGTGGGAAAAGACGGGCTCATCGTGGTTCGGGACGACTCCGATCTGCAGAATGTCGAGTTTGCTGTTCAGATTAAGTCCACAGCCACGCCAGTGGGCGGTGGCCGCAACGTCACGATCAAGAACGTGTCTCGCTCATCTGTCCTCTATTGGTGTGCGAGTACTCATCCGACCCTCTTAGTTGTAGTCAGCGTCACAACTCGAAGGGCTTGGTATGCATGGCACTTTGATGTCGTTGACACAAGACCGGAGGCATTGGGGTCTCTCCCGCCACAAATCACACTCAAGATCCCCACAACCAACGTGCTGAATGAAGACGCTTGGGATGAGATCAGGAACGAGCTGAAGCGCTGCTACAACTACCTGTGGAACTCTACTTCCAAGTCTTACTCTTTCGTTTTCATTGTCGCTTCAGTGAACATTCTCTCCACCCTCGCTAGAAACATGCTGACGGTCATGGCGACGGAGGCGCCGAAGCCACCAGACTCGGAGCAGGATGCAGTTACGCTACTCATTGAAGAGAGTCACCACCGGAACGTGCTCGCAGTCGCCAACAAGGCGCATCGCGCATTGCCCTCAACCGCGAAATTGCACCAAGACATAGGTCGCTGGATTCAAGAGTATGACGCCGTGGTAAGGCGCTCATTCCCTCATGTCGACGCAGCTGCCCTTCATGTGAGTATCGAAATCGGCAATCAACTTGCGGTAATCCCCAATGCGATACCCGAGTGCCGAACCCGCAGTTTGTTCCTGATCTTCGACCTGATCGCACTGCTGACAAAAATCCACCCATCAGGCACGCACAACGCCCCGTAGTGCAGATGGCCAAGTGATGTAGGGTGCCCCAAAGGTCAGCACGTTGTTTCGCGTGAGCGATTGCAGCGGAAAGCCCGCAAGCGAGGAGGAACGACGAGTGCGGA
>CAZUKI010000220.1:0-4650 GCA_964620785.1 uncultured Aestuariivirga sp. | reverse complement strand
GTCGATCTCGGCGTTCGTCGGCCACACATCCTTCAGATAGACAGGTTTTCCATCCTTGCTGATGCCAAGTGGTTCGGTGGTGATGTCAACCTGCGTGGAACCTGCCAGCGCATAGGCGACCACAAGGGGAGGCGAAGCGAGATAGGCGGCCTGCACGTCGGGCGAGACCCGGCCCTCGAAATTGCGGTTTCCGGACAGGACGGCCGACGCCACGATGCCGTTGTCGCCGATGGCCTTCGAGATGGCAGGATCGAGCGGTCCTGAATTGCCGATGCAGGTCGTGCAGCCATAGCCCACGAGGAAGAACCCGAGCTTGTCCAGTTCCTTCTGCAGGCCCGACTTCGCCATGTACTCGGAAACGACCTGTGAGCCCGGCGCAAATGATGTCTTGACCCATGGCTTCGACGTAAGGCCAAGTGCGGCCGCCTTCTTTGCGAGAAGGCCAGCCCCGATCAGCACCGATGGATTCGACGTGTTTGTGCAGGAGGTGATCGCGGCGATTACCACGTCGCCGTGGCCAAGATCGAAATTCTTGCCTTCGACCGCCACGCGCTTGTCCTTTTCAGCTGGCTTGCCGAAACCGGCCTTGTCCTTTGGCGTGTCGAGCGCCGCCAGGAAGCCCGGCTTGATTTCTGCCAGCGGCACGAATTTTTCCGGCCGGTTGGGACCTGCCATTGCCGACACCACTGCCGAGAGATCAAGCTCAAGCGTATCCGTGAACACGGGATCTGCCGATGTTTTGGAAACGAACATGCCTTGGGCCTTGGTATAGGCCTCGACGAGAGCAATCCGGTCGGCATCGCGGCCGGAGAACTTGAGATAGTCGATAGTGACGGCATCAACCGGGAAGAACCCGCAGGTGGCGCCATACTCTGGCGCCATGTTGGCGATGGTTGCCCGATCAGCAAGCGTCAGGTCCGCCAGGCCTGGCCCAAAGAACTCCACGAATTTGTTGACGACACCCTTCTTGCGCAGCATCTGCGTGACCAGCAGCACGAGGTCGGTTGCCGTAACACCTTCACGAAGCTCCCCCGTCAGCTTGAAGCCGATTACCTGCGGCAGCAACATGCTCTGGGGCTGGCCCAGCATGGCGGCTTCTGCCTCGATGCCGCCGACACCCCAACCGAGGACGCCAAGTCCGTTCACCATGGTGGTATGCGAATCCGTGCCGACCAGCGTGTCGGGATAGGCGATCGTTGTCTTACCCTCCTGCTTGGTCCAGACCGTCTGCGCGAGGTATTCAAGATTGACCTGATGGCAGATGCCGGTTCCGGGAGGGACCACGCGGAAATTTTCAAACGCACCCTGTCCCCACTTCAGGAACTTGTAGCGTTCCGCATTCTGCTCGTACTCGCGCTCGACATTCTGCGCGAGGGCACGGTTGTTTCCAAAATAATCGACGACAACCGAATGGTCGATGACGAGATCGACCGGGACCATCGGATTGATTTTCTGCGCATCACCATTGAGCAGCTTCATGCCATCGCGCATGGCGGCAAGATCGACAACTGCCGGAACACCCGTGAAGTCCTGCATCAGGACGCGCGCCGGCCTGAAGCCGATTTCCGCTTCTGCCTTGCCGCGGTTCTCAAGCCAGGCAACAAAACCAAGAATATCCTTCTTGGTGACACTGCGGCCATCCTCGTTGCGAAGCAGGTTTTCCAGAAGCACCTTCATGGAATGCGGCAGGGCCGAAATGCCTGGAAGTCCGTTTTCTTCCGCAGCCTTCAAGTTGAAATAGGTGTAGGTCTTGTCACCTACCTTGAGTGTCTGGCGGCTTTTGAAACTGTCGAGCGTCATGCGGATTTGCCTCTTGGCTAACGGGTGTTTTTCGGGCTCGATATAGACACTTGTGTGACGCAAAACAAATGCGCCAAAAGCCCAACAGAGGCCCAAATTTGAGGCAGTAAAACCTCAGCGGTTGCCCTGCCCGCGCTGCCGGAGCCAGGCCGGGCACCAGCCAAAAAGCACGGAAAATGCCAGCCAGAAACTGTTCTGGACCGGCTTTTCGAAGAAGCTCTGGCTTTCCGGCAAGGGCTCGTCGGGTGCGGCATCCCTGAACGCCGCGATGACGATGTCCGCATCCCGCTTGGACGATGATGGAACGAGGATGCGAAAGCCGCCAAGCGCCACCGCCAGGTGCCAGTTGTTGGCAATCGTCAGGCGGTCGGCAAGTATGGCTTCTATGCCCGCGGCCTCGAGCATGGAGACGATGACTTCCGCCTCAGGCCAGCTGTAGCTCACATGGGCGACGATGAGGTCTTCGGGTGAGCCGGAGCTCACACGCGCCGCTCCACCATCAGCTTCTTGATCTCGGCAATTGCCTTGGCCGGTGACAGCCCCTTGGGGCAGGCTTTGGCACAGTTCATGATGGTATGGCAGCGATAGAGCCGGAACGGATCTTCCAGGTTGTCGAGACGTTCGCCGGTGGCCTCATCGCGCGAGTCGATGAGCCAGCGGTAGGCCTGCAGCAGCACCGCGGGCCCAAGGTAACGGTCACCATTCCACCAGTAGCTCGGACAAGAGGTCGAGCAGCACGCACAAAGGATGCATTCGTAGAGCCCATCCAGCTTCTCGCGGTCTTCCCTCGATTGCTTCCACTCTGTCGGCGGCGCTGGCGTGGCGGTCTTGAGCCACGGCTCGATGGAACGGTGCTGGGCATAGAAACGAGTCAGGTCAGGCACCAGGTCCTTGACCACCGGCATGTGCGGCAAGGGATAGATGCGCACATCACCCTTCACATCCTCACAGGACTTGAGACAGGCCAGGGTATTCGTGCCATCGATGTTCATGGCGCAGGAACCACAGATACCTTCACGGCAGGAACGCCGGAAGGTGAGTGTCGGATCCTGCTCGTTCTTGATCTTGATGAGCGCGTCGAGCACCATTGGACCGCACTCGTCCATGTTCAGGTGATAGGTATCGACTTGCGGATTTTTCCCGTCATCCGGATTCCAGCGATAGATTTTGAAGGCGCGTATCTTCGTGCCTTTTGGCATGGGCCAGGTCTTGCCTGTGCCGATCCGTGAGTTTGCGGGAAGTGAGAATGCAACCATGCTCAGTAAACTCTAGCCTTTGGCTTGATGTAGGCAATGTCGCTTGACAGCGTGTAGTCGTGAACGGGACGGTAGCCGAGTGTCACTTTTCGCTTCGCGCCATCAGTCCAGGCCAGCGAATGCTTCATCCACTGCTTGTCATCGCGCTTGGGATAGTCTTCGCGTGCATGGGCTCCGCGGCTTTCCTTGCGCGCCAGCGCCGATTCAACGGTTGCTGCTGCCTGAATGATGAGATTGTCGAACTCCAGTGTCTCGATGAGATCGGAATTCCAGACGAGTGAACGGTCCGACACCTGAATGTCGTCGATGCCGCGCCAGATGGCAGAAATCTTCTTGGCGCCCTGCTCAAGCGTCGCACCTGTCCGGAACACTGCCGCATCATCCTGCATCGCTCGCTGCATCTGATTGCGGAGACTTGCAGTGGGCGTGCCGCCGGTGGCGTGACGGAAATGATCCAGCCGCGCCAACGTAGCTTCGCCAGCATCGGCTGGCAGGTCGGCATGCGAGGAACCCTTGGCCTTGACGAGTTCCGCGCAGCGAAGCCCTGCCGCACGACCAAAGACAACGAGGTCGATGAGCGAGTTGGAACCGAGCCGGTTTGCGCCGTGCACGGAAACACAGGCTGCCTCGCCCACCGCCATCAGGCCGGGAACGGTCCTTTCAGGGTTGGTCTTGTCACCGGCCAGAGCTTCACCGTGATAATTCGTGGGGATGCCGCCCATGTTGTAGTGGACCGTAGGCAGGATCGGGATCGGCTCCTTCGTGACATCAACACCGGCAAAGACTTTTGCCGATTCCGAAATGCCCGGCAGGCGCTCGTGCAACACCTTGGGATCAAGGTGTTCAAGATGAAGATGGATGTGATCCTTGAGCGGACCCACACCCCGGCCTTCACGAATCTCGATGGTGCAGGAACGCGAGACGACATCACGCGACGCCAGGTCCTTGGCCGATGGCGCGTAGCGTTCCATGAAGCGCTCACCCTGAGAATTGGTGAGATAGCCGCCTTCGCCGCGCGCACCTTCAGTGATCAGGCATCCCGCGCCATAGATGCCGGTCGGGTGGAACTGCACGAATTCCATGTCCTGGCAGGGGAGTCCGGCACGCAACACCATGGCGTTGCCGTCGCCGGTGCAGGTATGGGCCGAAGTCGCCGAAAAATAGGCGCGGCCATAGCCGCCGGTTGCGAGGATTGTCTGGTGGGCGCGGAAGCGGTGAAGCGAACCGTCCTCGAGCGAAAGCGCCATTACCCCACGGCAGGCGCCATCTTCCATGATGAGATCAAGCGCAAAATATTCGATGAAGAACGCCGTGTCATGGCGTAACGACTGCCCATAGAGTGTATGCAGCATGGCGTGCCCGGTGCGGTCGGCGGCGGCACAGGTGCGCTGCGCCGGTGGGCCGTCACCGAAATTCTGCATCATGCCGCCGAAGGGCCGCTGGTAGATCTTGCCCTCTTCGGTGCGCGAGAACGGCATGCCGAAATGTTCAAGCTCAAAGACTGCCGTCGGCGCTTGGCGCACCATGTACTCGATGGCGTCCTGGTCACCCAGCCAGTCTGCGCCCTTCACCGTGTCATACATGTGCCAGCGCC
>CAZUKI010000219.1:0-4663 GCA_964620785.1 uncultured Aestuariivirga sp. | reverse complement strand
CAGGCTGGCCGGGGCCAGCCGCGCGAACGCGTGGCAAATTCGCTCGGTTCAGGCGTCATTGTCGATCCGCGCGGCTACATCGTGACCAACAATCACGTGATCCAGGATGGCGATGACATCCGCGTCGCGCTATCGGATCGCCGCGAATTTGAAGCCAAGCTCCTCTTGTCAGATGAACGAACGGACTTGGCCGTCCTCAAGATCGACGCCGGCGACGAGCAACTTGCAAGCCTGCCATTGGCTGACTCGGACGAACTCGAAGTAGGTGATCTTGTGCTCGCCATCGGCAATCCGTTTGGCGTCGGGCAGACCGTGACCAGCGGCATCGTATCCGCATTGGCGCGCACCCAGGTTGGGGTTACCGACTATCAGTTCTTCATCCAGACCGATGCGGCGATCAATCCCGGGAACTCGGGCGGCGCCCTCGTTGACATGTCGGGCGAACTGGTGGGCATCAACACGGCGATCTATTCGCGTTCCGGCGGCTCGATCGGTATTGGCTTTTCCATTCCCTCGAACATGGTGAAGGTCGTCGTCAAGTCGGCAGAAGGTGGCAGCAGCCGTATCCAGCGGCCGTGGCTGGGCGCCGAACTGCAGGACGTTTCACCTGATATCGCCGAAAGCCTGGGCTTTGCCCGGCCGGAGGGAACGCTGATTGTTGGTCTTCACCCTGAAAGCCCCCTGGCCGCCGCGGGTCTCAAGCGCGGAGACGTCATCACGGCGATTGATGGCAAGGCCGTCGAGGGTGCACAGGAACTTGGCTTCCGTGTCGGCACCGCACCAATCGGCGAAACCCGCATCATCGAGTTCCGCAGGGGTGATGAATCACTGGAAGCGCGGATGAAGCTCATCGCTGCCCCTGAAACAACGCCACGCGAACTGACGCCGATTGAAGGCGACACGCCGTTGACCGGCGCTAAAGTGGCCAATCTCTCGCCGGCGGTTGCGGAAGAACTTGGCCTGTCGGCCAGCGCTGCCGGGGTTGTCGTAACCGACATCACAGCAGCACCGGCCGCGCGCTATTTCCAGAAGGGTGACATCCTCCTCAACGTGAATGGCACGGATACGTCGTCAGTCAAGAACTTGCGCTCTGCTCTCACGGAAGGGCAGAGGCAGTGGCTCATTGTCATCAATCGCAAAGGCCGGACGATCCAGCTGCAGCTGCGCGGATGAACAGTCTTTTCGACAGGCCCGGCGTCGTGCCCGAGGGACCGCGGCCGCTTGCCGACCGCATGCGGCCGCAGCGCCTTGAAGATGTCGTGGGGCAGGATCACCTTGTAGGAGAGGGCGGAACGCTCACCCGCATGCTGGCCGCGGGCCGGATACCGTCACTGATCTTCTGGGGACCACCCGGCACGGGAAAGACCACCATGGCCCGCCTTCTCGCCGGGCAGACGGGTCTGGTTTTCGAACAGATGAGCGCCATTTTTTCCGGCGTGGCAGACTTGAAGAAGGTTTTCGACCAGGCCCGGATGCGCCGCGAGCAGGGCAGGTCGACACTACTGTTCGTCGATGAAATCCATCGCTTCAACAAGTCCCAGCAGGACAGTTTTCTGCCCTATGTCGAGAACGGAACCATCACCCTTGTGGGGGCGACGACCGAGAACCCCTCGTTCGAGTTGAATGGCGCGCTGCTCTCACGCTGTCAGGTTCTCGTCCTCAATCGCCTCGACGGGCAGGCATTGGAAGGCCTGCTCAAGCGCGCCGAACTTCACGAACGCCGCCTGCTTCCTCTGACGGCGCCAGCCCGCGCGGCGCTGATCGCCATGGCCGACGGCGATGGCCGCTATCTCCTGAACCTCGCCGAGGAAATTCTGACGGCTGTTCCCGAAGAGTCTGCGCAACTTGATGAGACGGCATTGGCGAAAGTCGTCTCCAAACGCCTACCGCTCTACGACAAGGCGGCCGATGGTCACTACAACCTCATTTCGGCGCTGCACAAGTCGGTCCGCGGTTCAGACCCCGACGCCGCCTTGTACTATCTCGCGCGCATGCTTTCCGCTGGCGAGGATCCATTGTTCATTGCCCGCCGCATCGTGCGCATGGCAATCGAGGATGTGGGCATGGCAGACCCCGAGGCCGTCCACCAGGCGCTGGCGGCCAAGGACACATATGAATTTCTCGGCTCTCCGGAAGGTGAACTCGCATTGGCGCAGGCCGCCGTTTACGTTGCAACTGCCCCCAAATCGAATGCCTTGGACATCGCCTTCCGCAACGCAATGTCGAAGGCCAAGGCGACCGGCTCCCTGATGCCTCCCAAGATCATCCTGAATGCGCCAACGCGCATGATGAAGGAACAGGACTACGGCACAGGCTACGCCTTCGACCACGACCAGCCCGATGCTTTCTCGGGGCAGGACTACTTCCCCGCCGAAATGGGCCGGCAGAGTTTCTATCAGCCGGTTGAACGCGGCTTTGAGCGTGAGGTGAAGAAGCGCCTCGAATACTGGGAAAAGCTACGCCAGGAGCGCAAAAGATAAGGGCCGCCCGGCAGGCGGCCCATTTCGGTAGTGGCAGGAGTCTCAGGCCTTGCGGCTTGCGTCCAGGCTGTAGGGGCCAGCACCCGCCGTGGCGAGCCACAGGAAGATGAAGCAGAAGAGGATTGCCAGTTCACCACCGTTGATGATCGGGTAGAAACCCATCGGCGCGTGCGCCATGAAATACGCAACCGCCATGAAGCCGGCCAGCACGAAAGCAACAACGCGTGTAAACAGTCCGATGATGATAAGAATGCCACCCACAATTTCAAGCAACCCGGCAGCACCCATCAGGGAGAACAGCGGCACACCATCTTTGAAGTATTCCGTAAGGGGGAACTGGAAGAACTTGGTTGTGCCATGAGCAAGGAACAACAGCCCCGTCATGATTCTCAGTGCAGTCTGTGTGTACCCCTGCCAGGAGGCAGGCAAAATTCCGTTCGACATTTTATATCCATTCAAGTTTAAGCCCAGAGGGCGGTTGGTAGGAATCGACGCGTACATAGCGTAGCTGCTATACTGTGACAAGTGCAGTTACAGTTATGTAACTTATCCTTTCGTCGGCGCCCCTTCTGTGCATCCGCGCTTTCCACCTCAGATTTCCCCAATCTGCTCCAACGTTTGGCCATAGTCCGGTACAACATTGAGTTGCCTGCTATCGGGGCAGTCGACAGAGCGGCCACTGCACAATTTGGCCGAGACTCGCTATATTGGGGCATGAGCAAAGTTCCTACACGCACGACAGACAACCCCGACACCAACGTGCTGACGCGCACCCGGGCGAGGACCAAGAAGCCATCGCTCTACAAGGTGCTGATGTTGAACGACGACTACACTCCGATGGAGTTCGTGGTTCACGTTCTGGAGGCAATTTTCGCAAAGAGCCACGAAGACGCCTACACGATCATGATGCATGTGCATCAGAAGGGTGTCGGTGTTTGTGGCGTCTACACCTATGAGGTTGCGGAAACCAAGGTGACACAGGTGATGGACATGGCCCAGAAGAATGGCCACCCCCTGAAATGTACGATGGAAAAGGAATAGCCAACCATAGCCCTCGCAAATTGGCAAAATCGCCCTATATTGATCGCCAGCATGTCTGGTTTGCCGAATTATGGAGCGTCGTGAGTGCCAACATTTTCAAGGAACCTCGAAAAGGCCCTGCATCGGGCTCTCTCTTACGCTGTTGAGCGGCGCCAGGAGTACGCGACGCTTGAACACCTTCTGCTGTCGCTGACGGAAGACAAGGATGCAATTGCCGTGCTGAAGGCCTGCACGGTTGATATTGATGAACTGCGCGACGACCTGACCGACTACATCGACAACGAGCTTTCAAATCTCGTGACTGACGGTTCCCGCGAGGCGAAACCAACGGCAGGCTTCCAGCGCGTCATCCAGCGTGCCGTCATTCACGTGCAATCATCCGGCCGCGAGGAAGTGACCGGCGCCAACGTACTTGTGGCAATCTTTGCCGAGCGTGAAAGTCATGCGGCATTCTTCCTGCAAGAACAGGATATGACGCGCTATGACGCTGTGAACTTCATCTCCCACGGTATTGCCAAGCGGCCTGGTCATTCAGAGTCTCGCGCAATCCGCGGAGCGGAAGAAGAAGGCCAGGAAGAAGACAGCAGCAACGGTCAGGGCGGCGCGAACTCGGCCAAGAAGAAGCAACAGGAACAGAGTGCACTTGAGGCTTACTGCGTAGACCTCAACAAGAAGGCCGAAAACGGAAAGATCGACCCGTTGATCGGTCGCGAAGCCGAAGTCAATCGCACCATCCAGATCCTTTGCCGCAGGCAGAAGAACAACCCACTCTTTGTCGGTGACCCTGGTGTCGGCAAAACCGCAATTGCGGAAGGCCTGGCGCGAAAGATCACCAGGAACGAAGTGCCGGAAGTGCTGAAGGATTGCACCGTTTATCAGCTCGACATGGGTTCACTTCTAGCCGGCACGCGCTATCGCGGCGACTTTGAGGAACGTCTCAAGGCCGTGATCAAGGAAATCGAGTCCAAGCCTGGCGCCATTATGTTCATCGACGAAATCCATACGATCATCGGGGCAGGGGCCACGTCCGGTGGCGCGATGGACGCCTCCAACCTTTTGAAGCCCGCGCTTGCTTCCGGCACGCTGCGCTGCATCGGCTCGACCACCTACAAGGAATACCGCCAGCATTTCGAGAAGGACCG
>CAZUKI010000218.1:0-4678 GCA_964620785.1 uncultured Aestuariivirga sp. | reverse complement strand
CGGGCGAGGCGATCACTGGTGGTGATGAGGCCGACACGCCAGCCGGTAAAGCGTTCGCGCATGGCACGCCCGAAGGCGGCATAGAGCGCCACCAGCTTGTCCTCCTCACCGATCCGGGTGCCGTAGGGCGGATTGCAGATGACGAGGCCATTGACGAGGCCTGCCGGGCCAGATGGTGGCGCAATGTCGCTGACGGAGTTCCTTTCGAAGCGTGTGACTTGCGACACTCCAGAGCGTTCGGCGTTGGCGAGTGATGCAGCGACGGCACCAGCGTCGCGGTCCGAGCCACAGAAGATGATCGGCGGTGCTGACCTGGGTGACTGCTGCTTCATGGCGAGCCAGTCAGTCGATGCGAATGTGGCGAGTTTCTCGAAGGCAAATTCACGGTTGCGGCCAGGGGTGAGGCCTGCCGCCCACTCCGCCGCCTCGATGACAAAAGTTCCGGAGCCGCACATGGGGTCGAGCACAGGCTCGTTGCCATTGTAGCCACACATGCGCAAGAAAAGCGCCGCCATGGATTCACGCATCGGCGCCTTGGCCATGGCCTGCTTGGAGCCGCGCTTGTGCAGCAGTTCACCGGAGGTATCGATGCTCAGCGTGACCAGGTCGCTTTCGATGCGAGCCTTGACGACGACCTCGGCGCTTTCCTGCAGCGGTGCTCCCAGTTCCTCGGTGATCGCCGTTGCGATGCGCTGGGCCGCCGCCTTGCTGTGATAGATGCGGGATTTCCGGCAGGTCACTTCCACATGAACCGGAACATCGGCGCGCAGAAAATTCTTCCAGGGAAAGGCGCGCGAGCGCTTGTCGAGTTGCGCAAGGTGCGAGGCGTAAAACTGGCCGATGCGGACCAGGACGCGGGCCGCACCGCGCAGGACGAGATTGGCGCGCCAGACATCGGGCCAGGAACCCTTGAGCAGCACGCCGCCGGTCATCGTTCCGGTTACTGCGAAGCCTGCCTCGCGCGCTTCTTCCGCCAGCGCTGATTCGAGCCCCGGCGCGGCCACCACAAGGATTTCAAACATCGCTGGCGCAGTCATGGGGCGTTCCTACCCGGAAAGCGGCGCCAAGGCGACACGGGGCCGCCACAATGCATACAACCGGGGTTCTAGATCACTGAACTCACACTGAAATGCAGTTTCGCCGCCACAAACGCCTCCTTATGTCCCGAGCCATGCCCGGCCGGCAATTCCGCCCTACCGGCGCTAGAAGGATTGATTCCATGAAGACCATTTCGACAGTCATCAAGGCCACCGTGCTGGCAGCCGTCCTGCTTTCTGCCCCGGCAGCATTCGCTTCGGACAAGGTTGACCCGGCGGTTCAGGAGCAGGTGACCACCAAGCTCAAGGCCGAAGGCTATGACGTGCGCAAGGTGACGACGGAAGACGGCAAGATCGAAGTCTATGCCGTGAAGGACGGCAAGACGATGGAGCTTCAGCTCGACAGCAAGTTCAACATCGTGAAGTCGGGCGGCGAGAACTCGGAAGGTTCAGAAGGCTCGGAAGGTTCTGAAGGCACCGAAGGCTGACATCCCGAACCCGGCCCGGAAGAATTCTTCGGGGCCGGGTCTTCCCTTCTTCTCGCTGGAGCTCAACTCATGTCGCGCACTTTCGTCTGGGATATCTTTGTCCGCCTGTTCCATTGGTCGCTGGCCGGCCTGTTCGTTGCCAACGCCTTCTTCACCAATCCGGAAAGATACGTTCATCACTATGTTGGCTACGCCATTGCGGCGCTGCTGGCGGCTCGCCTCATCTGGGGTTTCATTGGCACCCCGCATGCGCGGTTCAGTGACTTCCTGCCTTCGCCGCGCGGCCTGATCACGCAGGTGAAGGAAATGTTTTCTGGCAGCCGGCGCGCTCACCCCGGACATTCCCCGCTTGGCGCCCTGATGATCTACAATCTCCTGCTCACCATCGCGGCCATTGCCCTGACTGGCTACATGCAGACCACGGTTGCCTATTTCGGCTATGATTGGGTCAAGGAACTGCACGAAACACTGGTCACATGGGCAGAGATCTCGGTTGTCGTCCATGTCATCGCGGTGGTGGCGGAAAGCCGCAGGCTTCGCATCAACCTTCCCAAGGCCATGCTTGACGGCTACAAGGATATTCCCGAACACAGTTCTTCAACTTGATCCGGCCAATGCCGGTAGGGCGAAATGAAGCACAGCGTTGCACTGCTGACCGGTCAAAGCCGCCTGCTTCTCGCCCTGATCATCTTCCAGATTGCTTGTGCCGCATTTTTCGTCATCGACGTGACGTCGGACATCAAGAGCCTGGATGGCCTCAGCCATTTCATTCCCGAGGCACTGGCAACGACCTGCCTGGTCGCCGGCATCCTGGTTGAAATCCGCGTTCTCAACGAGCTCCTGCAGCGCCAGCAGCGCATGAAGCAGGGGCTCGATGTGGCAAGCGGGGCACTTTCGGATGTGATGGAAACCTATTTCGGCCAGTGGAACCTCACGGGCGCAGAGCAGGACGTCGCGCGTTTTGCAATCAAGGGATATTCGATTGCCGAGATTGCCGGCCTGCGCGGCTCTGCCGAGGCCACCGTAAAGGCGCAGCTCAACGCCATCTACCGCAAATCCGGAACGCAGGGACGCTCGCAATTGGTGAGTGTGATGGTCGAGGACCTGCTGCGGGCGCCGCTGCTGGAAGGCAAAGCCGCGCCGCGGAGCACCTCAGCCATTCATTGAGCTGCGCGCCGCCGCCTGGCGCGGAGTGTCAATCTCCAAGCCACGATAATGAGAATGATCGCAGCGATGGCCGCCAGGTAAGGCAGGGCGATGGCGAGGATGGACAGCAGAACTGCCGTGAAGATTTCGCCGGTTGCCAAAGCGTGATTGCCCAGCCCGCCAGTCAGCACCGTCGAAGTGCCACGCAGCAGTGTGGTTGCGCCCTGGGTTGCCGCTGCTGCGCCGCCGCCTGCAATGATGGCCAACGTCCATTTCCACATGGGTGGCACATCGCCAAGCACGGAGGCTGTTACGGCAATGCCAGCGCCGATTGCCAATGGTCCGGCAACACCATCGAGCAGGTTGTCGAGGACCGGGATGTAATAGGCGCCGATCTCGACCACTGCCGCCACGGCAAACATCAGCAGGGCGGGTGTCGTCGCGACCCATTCAAAGCCGGATGACACCGGCATGTAACCGCCCTTCACGGCAAGGCCCATGATGAGGAGCGGCAGAAAAACCCGGAAGCCGGTGGCAGCCGCAAGACCAATGCCCAGTGCCAGCGGGAGCAGCAATTCAATTCCCATGTGCCGAGCATAGCGGCTCAGTTGCCCAGCGTCACCTCTTCGCTGCCTGGAGGCCTGAAATCCCGGTCACCCGGTCTCCCGGGAAATGGTCATCGGTAGAACGCGGGTACCGTTTGAAACGGTCCGACCTGCGCCGGCAAACCAGGGATAATTTCGAGAGCCAGGCTCGCCGGTGCCCAGAAGATGCTTACAACAATCCGGTGATGCGAGCGGCGTTCACACCGTGGCTTCATCAGGGCAGGTCGAGGATTTACCCTCGATGAAAGCGCGTGCCGTGTATCTTGGCTTGTCGGCAGGTGCCAGCGCCTCCTGCTCAGAGGCGGCCTGGGCAAAGTAGTCGAAGCAGTTGTCACTGACGCGTTCGATACGGAAACAACCGCCTGTCATGCCGTCATAGAATGTGCAGAAGAGATTGTTGACGATGGACCAATGGCCGGTGCGCGCGCCGTAAAAGGGATCCCAGTAGGTTATGGCGCCACCAACCAGGTAGGTCTCCCGCACCGCCATGCCATTGGCGTAAACACCGGTGACGGTCTTGCCTTCAAAGGCGGCAATGATGTCGGGACCAGCCATGGGTTTCGGCCCCTGACTCTGGGTGGCTTGAGCCGCCTCAACCGAGGCCGTCAGGAGAACAAGCCCGGCGAGAAACGTCAATCTTCGACAATGTGCCATTCGTGTGTGAGCTTAGCGGTCTTCTCGAACATTTTTGAGGCCGAGCAGTATTTTTCCGCGGACAGATTGATGGCGCGTTCCACCGTGGCCGGTTTCAGGCCCTTGCCCTTCACGGTGTAGATCAGCTTCACTTCCGTGAACACCTTGGGTTCTACCGGGGCTCTCTCGGCCTCAAGTGCAACCTCGCAACCTGTCACCTGCTCCCTGGCGCGCTCGAGGATCATGACGACGTCAAAGGCGGTGCAGCCACCAAGGCCGAGAAGCAGCATTTCCATGGGACGAACGCCGATATTGCGGCCGCCCGCTTCCGGTGCGCCATCCATGATGACGCCATGTCCGGAGCCGGATTCGCCCAGGAAGGCGCGGCCGTTAATCCAGGTGATCTTTGCTTTCATTGTCATTGTCCTGCGCGGGCCTAGTGGCCCTCCTTGTCTTCCACGAATACGCTTACTTCCACTTCCCCGGCTTGAAGAAAATCCAGAACTAACGGGAATTGCTGACCTTTCTCAAGCGGTCGGGCAAGGCCAATGAGTCGCAGATGGCGGGCACCGGGGCGCATGGGAAATGGCTGGCCGGAGGGTAGTTCGAACTGCTTTTCCGGCGGATCATCATAGCGGGCGTTCCTGCGCAACTCGATTGCCGTGCAGATGTCGCTTCTGGCCGCAACCAGGGCATCACCTACGACATTCTGGTTGATGATGGGCATGAAGGCCTGCCCGTCGATGCCGGTTGCAGTGGGCAATGCCCA
>CAZUKI010000217.1:4478-4688 GCA_964620785.1 uncultured Aestuariivirga sp. | reverse complement strand
ATGTTCATTCTCTCTCCTCTTCACCTCCCCCTTGCGGGGAGGTCGAAAATCGCCCTCGCGATTTTCGGGTGGGGGTATCCGGTTCAGCGCGACCCCCACCCCGGCCCTCCCCGCAGGGGGGAGGGGGAGGAAGAGGCCGAATGACTACTTCAGTTCCGGCGCCAGCGTCTTCGCGGCATCCATGAGGCCATGGACCGCCGCGACCGACTT
>CAZUKI010000217.1:2470-4468 GCA_964620785.1 uncultured Aestuariivirga sp. | reverse complement strand
CGGCGTGAATCTGCGCCTTCACGACCCAGACGGGGCCGGGCTGAGATTCCGCAACCTTGACTGCCTCATCTACCGAGAAGGCGGGTGCGCCCTTGCCCGTTGGCACGCCGAAGGAACGGAGGATTTCCTTGGCCTGATATTCGTGGATGTTCATGGTGTCCTGTCCTCAGCCGAGCTCCGGTGCCAGTTTCTTCGCGGCGTCCATCAGGCCGTGGACGGCTGCGACCGACTTGTCGAAGCCGGCCTTGTCTTCCGCGGTCAGTGCTACCTCGACGATACGCTCCACGCCCTTCTCGCCAAGGACCACGGGCACGCCCACATAGGTGCCCTTCACGCCATACTGGCCATCGAGATAGGCAGCACAGGGCAGCACGCGCTTGTAATCCTTGAGGTAGCTTTCGGCCATGGCGATCGCCGAGGAGGCCGGCGCGTAATAGGCGGAACCCGTCTTGAGCAGGTTGACGATCTCGGCGCCGCCGTCGCGGGTGCGCTGGACGATCTTGTCGATCTTCTCCTGGGTGGACCAACCCATCTTGATGAGGTCGGGTACGGGAATGCCGGCCACCGTGGAGTAACGGACCAGCGGCACCATGGTGTCGCCGTGGCCGCCGAGCACGAAGGCGGTCACGTCCTTCACCGAGACATTGAACTCCTCGGCAAGGAAGTGGCGGAAGCGGGCCGAGTCGAGAACGCCCGCCATGCCGATCACCTTGTTCGCGGGCAGGCCGCAATATTTCTGCAGGGCCCAGACCATGACGTCGAGCGGGTTGGTGATGCAGATGACAAGGGCATTGGGTGCGTGGGCCTTGATGCCCTCGCCCACGGATTTCATGACCTTGAGGTTGATGCCCACGAGATCATCGCGGCTCATGCCCGGCTTTCTCGGCACGCCGGCCGTGACGATGCAGACATCGGCGCCGGCGATGGCTTCATAGCCATTGGTGCCGGAGAGTTTCGCGTCAAATCCCTCGACGGGCCCTGACTGCGAGAGATCCAGCGTCTTGCCCTGGGGCAGGCCCTCGGCGATGTCGAAGATCACGATGTCGCCCAGCTCGCGCAAGGCGGCCAGGTGGGCAAGCGTGCCCCCGATCATCCCGCCACCGATCAAAGCAATTTTCTTGCGTGCCATGAGAACCTCTTCGTTGCCGCGTTTTCGCGGCATGTTGCATTGCGAAATCGGAGTGTCTCTACGCCCCTTTGGGCCTCGGCTTCAAGATCGACTTTCGCAATGCTTCACAGCAAATGCATGACGTACGTTGCTCAAGTTTCGACGATTTCCGCGCCCCACCAGGAGACGGACTGCATCTCCTTCAGGCGCGAGACAGTGCGGCGGCTTTCAAAGGCGTGTTGCCCCTTGGGGAAAATCGCATCCACGGAGGCTTCGGCCAAAATGACGATACGGGTTCCGGCATCATAGAATGTGTCGATCATGAGGATAAAGCGCTTGGTCTCGTTGCGCTGGCTTGCCTTGAGGCGCGGCACACCCGAGATGAACACGGTGCGATAGGCCCTGGCGATGGCGAGATAGTCGGGTGGGCCCAGGGCCTCGCCGCAAAGTTCGAAGAAGGTGAATGCGGCACAGCCATGGGCGACCTTTGGCACCACGCGCTTGCGGCCGAGGATGTCGAGGGTTTCACTGTGGCCTGCAGCGCCGTCCGTCAGATCGTGCCAGAGCGTGTTGAAGGCAACACGGTTTTCGGCGGTGGCGGGCGAAAGATAGGTTTGCTTGGCCTGCACACGGCCCAGGCGGTAGTCGTTGTGGGACGGCAGTTCCACCACCTCCATGGTTTCCCGCAGCCTGGCAATGAAGGGCAGGAAGAGATCGCGGTTGAGACCATCCCTGTAAAGCCCGTCGGGCGGCAAGTTCGAGGTCGTCACGAGTGTCACGCCGCGTTCCAGAAGAGCCTCGTAGAGCCTGCCGATGATCATGGCATCGGCGATGTCGGTGACCTGCATTTCATCAAGGCAGAGGACGCGGACATTCCGCGCAAGGTGATC
>CAZUKI010000217.1:0-2370 GCA_964620785.1 uncultured Aestuariivirga sp. | reverse complement strand
CTTACCCTCTCCCGGTAGATCTGCATGAAATCACTTGCCGCCATGACGAGCCTCCTTGGCCAAGCAGGGCGCGCTTTGCAAGCCTGCAAGTCCGGTGTGCTAGGACTGAATGAGGGGCACGCCCGACATATAGAGACGCAGCATAGTGATATAGACCGCCACCAGGGCAACATAGCCCAGGAAACTGATGCAGATCTGCGGCGTCGTAAGCCGGGCCAGACCGGCATCGATGGTGCGGTTTCGCAAGTTGGCAATGATGGCGATGCCACCGAAAAACATGATGAGAACCTGGTCCAGGTAGGAGCCGGCAACCAGCAGGGCGAGGCCAACGAGCATGAGGCCGAAGCGGGCCTGGGCTCCCATGAGGCGCTGCAGCACCGAGCGCAACGCCACGCCGCCATCCAGCGGTTCCACCGGCAGGAGATTGAAGAGATTGAGAGCCACGGTGATGAGGCCGAGGCTGATGAAGTTCCTGGCGCTGTCCGGCCACAGATAGGCGGCGATGCCGCAGGCGATGGCGAGCAGCACGGAGAACGCCGGGCCCATCAATGCCGCGAAGACCGATTGGCTCTGGCTCTGGAAGGGAAGGCGCGGCACCGCAACAGCGCCCAGGAAGGGCAGGAAAATCATGCGGCCCCATGGCTGTCCCATCAGCCAATAGGCAAGCAGGTGCCCGAACTCATGCACGAAGAGCGCGGCGATGACGAGGAGCGCAAACTCGACGCCGATGAGCATGGCAAAAGCCGCAAAGGATAATGCGCCGGTCAGCAAGGCAACGCCTGCCGAAATCAGGAAATGGGGGTTCTCGTTCGGCACACCGGTTTCAGCGAGGCTCTTGATGCGATAGGCCCCGCCCCAGAGGTCGGCGCGTGCGGTCAGCTGAGACAGAAGTGCGCGCGGTCCCCAATTGTAAGTGACGGTGAAGCGGCTGCCCTTGCCCTCGGGCTTCACGCTGTAGGTCTGGTAGAGCAGTTCGTTGCTGAGGCTCTTGCCCGCAAGGCCTTCGCGCCTGATTTCAAGGCGCGATGGCTCAGTTCGCCTGGCCACCGAGAACAAGGCCGAGGAGCGCTGCATGGTGCCGGTCGAGAGTGTGGTGGTGTAGGTCTTGCGATAGAGGCCGCGCTCCGTGTCGACGAGTTCAGTCAAGGTTTTGGTGCGGCCCCAGTTCTCTTCCTTGCCGTCATGGAAATCGATGATGCGGAAAAGGTGCTCCGGGCTGGTATCGACATACAGGCTCGCCCAGGGGCTGATGCGGGTGCGCAGCCCCAGGATCGCCAGCAGCAAAAGTGTCAGTGGAATCTCGGGGCCGATTGCCGACCAAAGCGCAAGCATCGTCACCTCGTAGACTGTCAGGCCTTCGAGGCTAGCGGGGGCGCCGTTAACGCTTGGCTAATTCAGCCGTGCAGGTGGTTCAGCGCAGCACCGGAATCTGTGCCGAGGCATCCATGTCCATCTTGCCGATGAGGCGCGGGTCGTCGTGGACCTCGACCATGCGGGCATAGGGCACGAAGCCGGAGCGCATGTAGAAGGGCAGGGCCTGCGGTGAATCGAAGTGGCAGGTGTGGACCCAGAAGCGCGAGACGGGCCTGGCCCAGGCGCGGCGGATCGCTTCATCCATGAGGATGCGGCCAAGCCCGCTGCCAATGGCATCGGGCACCAGCCCGTAGAAGGCCAGTTCGCAGTTGGGCAGTTCCGTGAAGTTGAGTTCCAGCATGCCGAGGGCCTTCGGCCCACGCTGAAACACATAGGATTCGACCTGCGGATTGGCGAGGATCGCGGCAAGGTCTTCGTCCTTCATGATGAGGCGCGAGAACCACATGATGTCACGGCCCACGGCGCGGAACAGGTCACGGTGGGCGGCGAGGTCGCCGGCGCCGAGGCGCTTGAGGGTGAGGTCACCGGGAAAGGCAACGAGGCTGCGCTGTGGCGGCGCCAGCATTTCGAGGCAGGTGACGATGTTGGCGAGCTTGCCGGGCGGCAGCTCATAGAAACCGTTGGGGAGGTCGAGGGTTGTCATCAGGCTTTCGGCAAATGGCGGGAGGGAATCCAGACGAAGCCATCATCGTCCAGGATCATGCATTCGCGCAAGCCATGCGGCTTGTCGAGCGAACCTGCGAGAATGGTGAAGCCGAGGCGGCGGGCGTTGGCTTCGGCCCGATCCGGATCGACGTGATAGCAGCGCAGTTCCACACCGACGCCGCGCGGCGCATCGGAGACAAGCGTGCCGTAGAGTGCGTTGCCCCGGTACGAGGAAGGGACATGGAACATGAAATCCGCGCCATCGAGTTTCATGGCGGCAAAGACATCGGTGCGGAAATGCAGGCTGGCGCCGAGAACGTCCGTGGCAAATGCGATGGCGCGGTCAACGTT
>CAZUKI010000216.1:3521-4754 GCA_964620785.1 uncultured Aestuariivirga sp. | reverse complement strand
CCCTTGATGACATTCGGAACGGCACATGTGCGCTTGCCCGTGAATTCCTTCCTGCAGGCGACGGAGGCAGGAGAGGCGGCGCTGTCGCAACTTGTTCTCGATGGCGTGGGCAAGGCCAAGTCGGTGGCGGACCTGTTCTGTGGGGCCGGGCCTTTCAGCTTCAGGCTGGCGCGGAACATGGCGGTGCACGGCGTTGATTCCGACAAGGCGGCAATTGCGCAACTGCTGCAGGCGGCGCGCAACACGCAGGGGCTGAAGCCGATCACCGCGGAAGCGCGGGACCTGTTCAGGGCGCCGCTCATTGTCAATGAACTCAATGAATTCGATGCGGTGGTCTTTGACCCGCCGCGGGCCGGTGCAGAGGCGCAGTCACGGATGCTTGCCGCGTCACGGGTGAAGCGCGTCGTGGCGGTGGCCTGTGACGTGCAGACCTTTGCGCGGGATGCAGCAATCCTGGTGGCTGGAGGTTATCGCCTCGAGCAGGTTGTTCCCGTCGACCAGTTCAAGTGGACGGCCCATCTCGAACTGGTGGGCTGGTTCAGGAAGTAGCGGCGTCAGTCCTTGGCGCGCTCGATGTAGGAGCCGTCCGAGGTATCAACGACGATGCGCGTGCCGGAAGTGACATGGGGCGGCACCATGGTGCGCACGCCATTGGAGAGCACCGCGGGCTTGAAGGACGATGACGCCGTCTGGTTCTTGATGGCCGGTTCCGTATCGGTGATCTCGAGAATGACGCGCTGGGGAATTTCAACCGAGATGGGCACTTCATTGAACAGCGCGACCTGACATTCCATGCCTTCCTGGAGGAAGGGAGCGCTGTCGCCCAGCATGTCGGCGGGGATGTTGACCTGCTCGAAGCTCGTCGGGTTCATGAAGATGTAGTTGTCACCGTCCTGATAGAGATAGGTGTGGGTGATGGTTTCCACGAAGGCGCGTTCAACGGAGTCCGTCGTCTTGTAGCGAACAACTGTCTTCACGCCGTCCGAAATGCGGCGCATGTCGATGGTTGTCGTCGGCGTGCCCTTGCCGGGGTGCATGCTTTCGGCTTTCAGCACGACGTAGAGCTTGCCGTCTTCATGTTCCACGACGTTGCCTTTGCGGATGCCGCTGGCGATGACCTTGACCACAGGTTCACTCTCTTGATTTGCAATTGATGGGATCGATGTGGCCGGGCTATTAGCAGGGCCAATGCTGAAAGCCAACCCCCGCGGATGTTTCTGAATTGAGCGGCAA
>CAZUKI010000216.1:0-3421 GCA_964620785.1 uncultured Aestuariivirga sp. | reverse complement strand
TGGCGCGGCAAGAGCTGTTCCGTCACGCAGGAGCCGGAGCGCCTGACGGTGGCAAAGGCCTATCGCGATCTTGCGGGCATCGACTTGCTGGCCACGCTCGACGGCAATGGTGCTCCAATGCGCGACCGGCTTGCTGCCGTCTCGCCGGTTGTCATTTCCAGCGATGACAGCTGGTCCGACATCTTCAGCCGCATCCTTGTTGAAAAGGTCGAGCCGCACCTCGGCAATGGCCGTATCACCATCCTTGATGAATATCCCTCATGCGAGGCGGCGCTGGCCCGCACCGCAGCCCATGACCGCCGCGTGGCCGAGCGCTTCGAGGCCTATGCGTGCGGCGTGGAACTCTGCAATGGTTTCGGCGAACTGACGGACGCGGTGGAGCAGCGGCGCAGGTTCGAAGAGGAAATGGAGATCAAGGAGCGCATTTACGGCGAGCGCTACCCCATCGATGAACATTTGCTTGCTGCCCTGAGCAAGATGCCTGCCGCATCTGGCGTTGCCGTGGGCATGGACCGGGTGATCATGCTGGCAACGGGGGCGACGAACATCGACCAGGTCCAGTGGGCGCCCATTTCGTAGCGGGACAGGGGCCCGCTAGCCTCACAGCTTGCTGGCGAGCCTTTCCATGCGGCGCTGCTGATACTTGGCGGAAAGCCTTGCGAAGGCCTTGGTATTCTTGATGCCTTTGACGTCCGGATAGGCCTGGCTGATCTTTTTCAGGGCTTCGCGTTCACGGTCTTCGCTCAAGGGGTGATTGCCATAAATGGCGTGGGCGAGCTTCGAGGTGCGCGGCGCGAACTGCCGAAGCTGGCGCTGGATTTCAGCCATGCCATGCGGATCATATCCGGCGGCAACCATGATATCGATGCCCACGCTGTCTGCCTCTGCCTCCTGGGCGCGGACCATGCTGTTGAGCGAAGCGCGGCCGCCAAGGCGCAGGAAGGTGCCGACATTGTTCTTCAGGTCGCGCGGCGTGATCGCGGTCATGAAACTGCCGCCGGCCTTCTTGGCAATCTCGATGCGGCGCATGCGGTTGGGATGGCGCATCACGATGTGGGCGATCTCATGGGCAAGAACCGCGGCCATCTGTGATTCAGTATCGCAATAGGCAACCAACCCTTCCTTGATCAGGATGGTGCCGCCGCCCGGCGTGAAGGCATTCACCCGGTCATCGTCGAGCAGATAGACGCGGTAGTCATAATTCGCGTCATTGAGGCCGACAGTGAGCTTGTCCACCATCTTCTGCAGGTGGGCCTGCATCTCGACATCCTTCGAAAGGCCCTGCTGGCGCACGACCTTGTGGGTGACGAGGGCGGCGGCCTGCTTCTCGGTCGCGACGGACTTGTCGAATGCGTAAGTGATTTCGGTTGGCGTTGCGCCAATGCGCTCAGCAAACTTGTCGCGCATCGCTGTGCGCTCATTTTCGAGGAGGGCGCGAAGGCTCGACTGAGTGGTGACACTGCAGCCCGCAAGCAGGGACGCGCCCAACAGCAGAAGCATGTTGAGCACCAGCATTTTTTTCGCTGGCAGAAGCCTCATTTGCCCAGAACCCCTCTGCCGGGACACGCATATCCCGACAGCTTTTCTTGCACTGATTTGCCCCCCTGTTCAAGCCGCGATGCCGGGGGCTGGAACAAGTTCAAGGAGAGCGCCGCAAGCAACGGTTCCGGAACGCTTTTCCGTAACTGCCGCGGGCTGCTCACGGCAGCCTAGGCGAGGCGCTCAGCCACCAGCACCTGTTTGATGCTCCTGGCGGTCTTGTCGACGATCTCGGTCAGCTCCGCGTCGGTGGCGTTGTAGGGCGGGGCGAGGATGACGATATCGCCGTTCACGCCATCGACATTGCCGCCGACGGGATAGCAGATGAGGCCATTGTCCAGTGCCCGCTGACGGATCTTCATGAACAGCTTCAGTTCACCGGAGAACGGCTTCTTCGACTTGCGATCGGCCACCAGTTCGGTGGCGATGAAATGGCCGCGGCCGCGAATGTCACCGACTGCCTCGACATCGGAGAGGGCATCGGCAAGCATCTGCTTGATGCGCGCTTCATTGGCCGAGACGCGATCGAGCAGGCGGTCACGCTGGATGATGGTCTGGACGGCAACGCCGGCGGCACAGCATGCGGTGTGCCCGGTGAAAGTGTGCCCGGTCATCGGCGCGCCATGGGCGGACATGATGGCGGCATTGACCTTGGCATTGTAGATCGCTGCACCCAGCGGCAGATAACCGGCCGCCAATCCCTTGGCGATGGACATGATGTCGGGCTCGACGCCATCCCGCTCGAGGGCACGCCATGTGCCGGAGCGGCCGACACCGCACATCACCTCATCGGCAATCATGATGACGCCGTGGCGATCACAAATCTCGCGGACGCGCCTGGCATAGCCCGGAGGGGCAGGGACGCAGCCACCGGCCGCGCCGACAACCGGCTCGAAAATGAAGGCCGCAATGTTTTCAGCGCCGTGTTTCAGGATCGTCTCTTCGAGTTCGCGGGCACAGGCTTCGCCGATGTTTTCAGGCGTGGCGCCGGCAATCGGCCGATAGGCATTGGCGGGCGATATGCGAATGGCATCGATGTAGGCGCCTTCAAAGGCAACGCGCCGTTCGAGGAAACCCGATACGCCAAGCGCACCCAGCGTGTTGCCATGCCATGAGCGCTCACGGGCGATGAAGCGGCGGCGGGATTTCCTGCCAATCGCCGTCTGGTACTGAAGTGCAAGCTTGAGGCAGCTTTCAACAGCTTCTGAACCGCCAGTTACAAAAATGACATTCTTCAGCGTGCCGCCGCAGCGGTCTCCGATGATCTCGGTGAGTTCCTCGAGTGCGTCGGTGGTGAAGTTGTAGCGATAGCCGTGGGCAATGCGGTCAAGCTGCTGCTTGATGGCATTGTTCACTTCCTCATTGGCGTGGCCGATGCAATAGACGGCGGGGCCGCCAGAGCCATCAATGTACTGCTTGCCGTTGACGTCATGGAGGTAGCAGCCCTTGGCCCATACAACTTTGGGCAAAGTGCCGGTTGAATGAATGTTTGGCGGGAGGGCGGCGGCAGTGGCAGTTGACATGGATGGCTTGCTCTTGCGGAAATTGCGTGTGACATGCAGTCTTAGCTTCAAAACAATGGCACCTGCAATTCGATGATTACACTTTACGACCCCGTGCAACGCACCCATGCGCCGCAAACATTTATCGTGGCGGGCAGACCACAACCCATTCCGGAGAAGCCCGAGCGCATCGACATGCTCATGGAGGGCGTCAGGATGCTCGGTTCCGAGGTGCGCAAGCCGCCGGCCATCAGTGACGACGTCATCGCGCTTGTTCACACGCCTGCCTACATCGCCTTTCTCGAAACGTTGCGGGAACGCTGGGCGCATGTGCCGGGATCGAGCGATATTCCGCTTCCAAACGTATATGCCATCGAGCG
>CAZUKI010000215.1:0-4831 GCA_964620785.1 uncultured Aestuariivirga sp. | reverse complement strand
GCGCACCTTGTCGGTGGCGCGTCAGAAGTGCCAGCGCAGGCCCACCGATGTTGACACGAGCAGGGGGTTGTCGATCCTGGCGCCGCCCGTTGAAGTGGGATCGAGCTTCAGGTCACCCAGAAGCAGGACCTGGCCGGCGGCAAAAAGCTCCGCATGTGGCGAGACTGCATAGTTGAGGCCAGCCTCCAGGGCGCCAGCGAAGGCGGTGTCACTG
This sequence comes from uncultured Aestuariivirga sp., assembly GCA_964620785.1. Lineage (GTDB taxonomy): Bacteria > Pseudomonadota > Alphaproteobacteria > Rhizobiales > Aestuariivirgaceae > Aestuariivirga. The sequence goes on along the minus strand of CAZUKI010000215.1, from coordinate 4,617 downwards.
TCCTTGCCCGCAATCGGCGCATCCAGTTTCACGCGATAGTTCGCCAGCCCGATGCCCGCGCCGACATAGGGCCTGACCGGGCCGTCGCCGAAATCATACAGCAGCTTCGCCAGCACATTGGTGACCCGGGCATTGCCATCAAGGTCGATTGTGCCAACACCTTCCAGCTCCTCGTAATCGAGGCCCGTCTGGTGCACCGCCAGTTCCACTTCGGCCCGCAGGTTGGAGGTTGCATGGGCGCCCACGGCAACGGCACCGGTCCAACCATTCTTGAAGAAGATTTCGCCGGTGATCGGCAGGCCCGACACGTCGATATCGGCGCTGGCCTGGTGGTTCCAGCCGCCAGACAGGGCCAGATAAAGTCCGGTGTCAGGGCTGTCTGCGAGATCTGCGGCCCGCAACGGCGCACTGTCCAAGGCGACCGCGCATGTGATCGCAGCCGAAAATAGCATCATATGTTTCATGTTAGTCCCCCACGCCCCGACTCAACTCGGGATTGAAACAGAGTTGCAGGCACAATCATGAACAGCAAGTTAATTCAACGCATCTCGCACCGGACTCGTCTTGAAGGATTGCTGAACAGCTCCGGCATCGGCATCGATACGAGTGGCGAAACCAGGCGCCGCCAGTTGCAGCGCGGCGGCCTAGCTTTGAGTCGTTGAGACTGGGCAAAACCAGCGTGACATTCCGATTGCGATTGCTTGAACGGCGGGTGCGAAGTTGACGCAACAGCACCTGCTTTCGAGCCGTTTTGTGATTGATCACAAGCAGGCTCCCGGACTCGTGATTTCCTATTGAACATCGATTTCGCCAACACCGTCGTGAGGCACAAACAGCAACGCCTCGTTGACAAGGAAGGACTCCACATGAGGAAATCAGCCGTAACCGCACTTACCGTTGCCAGCGCGCTGGCAACAGCTCTGACCTTCACCGCGCCCGCTTTTGCCGCGGACGAACAATGCTTCGGCATTGCTCTCAAGGGCCAGAACGACTGCAAGGCAGGTGCTCATGACTGCAAGGGAATGTCGACCACCGATTACGACGGTCAGTCGTTCAAGATGGTGCCGGCCGGAACCTGCACGACCATGAAGACGCCGGACGGCCGCGCTGGCGCCCTTGAGCCGATCAAGAGCTAACGATCAAGCAATCCAGCGGTGCTCGGTAACGACGAGCACCGCACCCCACATCCCTGGAGAAACCTGAAATGCCAAGAATTCCATCCGCGCAGACCTGCCTTGTGTTGGCTTCGGCACTGACTGCGGCGATTGCCGGTGTTGCAACGTCAACGGCCTCCGCGGCCGACCTGGAGAAGTGCTACGGCGTGGCTTTGAAAGGCCAGAACGACTGTGCCGCCGGTGAGGGAACGACCTGTGCTGGCACTGCCACCAAGGACTATCAGGGCAACGCCTGGAAGTCGGTGCCAAAGGGCACCTGCATCACCATCGAAACGCCCCTTGGCAAAGGCTCGCTGACAGCCATCGAGCGGCCGGCATAACAACATGTCCGAAGGATCAGCCAGCATCGCTGCTGGCATAGGGCTCAAGCCCCAGCATTACCGCGAGGTGCTGAGCCAGCAGCCAGCGGCTGGATTCTTCGAAATCCACGCCGAGAACTACATGGGCGAGGGTGGGTTGCCACATCACTATCTTGCACAGATCAGAGAACGCTACCCGATTTCACTTCACGGCGTGGCGCTTTCCATTGGCGGACAGGACGACCTCGACCGGGATCATCTGTCCCGGCTGAAGTCATTGCTCCTGCGCTATGACTGCATGCTGTTTTCCGAGCATCTCGCCTGGTCCACTCATGAAGGCGCCTATCTGGATGATCTTCTGCCGCTGCCTTACACCCGCGAAACCCTCGAACGGGTATGCCGCCATATTTCCGAGACCCAGGAATTCCTCGGCCGGCGGATGTTGCTGGAAAACCCATCGACTTACCTCCTCTTCGAACAAAGCACGATGACGGAACTCGAGTTCATCGCCGAGGTGGTGAAGGCGACAGGCTGCGGACTGCTTCTCGACGTCAACAACGTCTTTGTGTCCTGCCAGAATCACAACATGGATCCCCGCGCATATCTCGACGCATTTCCAATGCAGCATGTCGGTGAGATCCATCTCGCCGGGCATGATGAGCGCATCGATGACTGCGGCGCGCCACTGTTGATCGACGCCCACGGCTCAGAGGTGGCCGATGATGTCTGGGCTCTTTATGAGCATACTGTCGGCCTGACCGGCCCGGTTCCGACATTGATCGAAAGGGATGCCAACATCCCGTCTCTCGATGAACTGATGCAGGAGGCCAGCCGCGCCACGCAGATCATGCGCAGCAGGCTTGCCGTTCCTCGCATTGCAGAAGCGGCAGGCGTGTGAGGCAATGACGCTCGCTTGGGATGCTGCCGAATTCGCCGCCGCTCTGGCAGACCGCAACCGCCCGGTGCCGGCGGGGACCAGCAGCTGGAACATGCGCCGGCCCGCGAAGCGCTTCGGCGTCTATCGCGGCAATGTCTCGGGGGCGCTGCGCGAGGCCCTGGCGGTGCGCTACCCAGTGGTGCAACGCCTCGTAGGCGATGAGTTTTTCCAGTTCATGGCCTGGGAATATGCACAGCGCGGATTTCCTTCTTCGCCGGTCCTCATTCATTTCGGCGCCGACTTTCCGGATTTCATCAGCCGGTTTCCGGCCGCTGACACTGTTCCTTACCTGGCCGACGTCGCGGCACTCGAATCCGCCCACTGGGAGGCCTACCACGCCCGCGACTGTGCGCCCGTTGCCAGTGAGGCTTTTGCCGCCCTCGACACCTCGGGGCTTGATCGCGTGACACTCGAGTTCTTGCCCTCGGTGCGGATCGTACCCTCGCGGTTTCCGATCGTTGACATCTGGCGCATGAATCTTGAAGGCAACGAGCTTCAGCCGGTGAATCTGGATGAGCGGCAGGACGCCCTTGTGGTGCGGCCGGAATTCCAGATCGAGGTAAGGAAGCTTCCGCATGGGGCGGCGCGGTTCCTGACGCTCATTCAGGCCGGCAAGACCCTGGCAGAAGCCATCACGCTCGTTCAGGAAGAAGCCCCGGAATTTGACATTGTCCAGAACCTGACCGGCATCATCCAGGCGCGCCTGGTATCGAGGATCATCCAGTGAAATTCATCGACATGATCTACGGCATGCTGGGGCGCATTCCCCAGTCTTTCATTTCGTTGCTGGCACGCCTTGTTGTCGGCCTGGTGTTCCTGAAATCGGGACTTACCAAGGTTGATGGTTTTCATCTGTCTGACTCGGCGCTTTTCCTGTTCCAGGAGGAATACAAGCTGCCGCTCATCGATCCGTGGATAGCGGCGCACCTTGCAACCTTCAACGAACTTGTCATGTCGACACTTCTGATCGTCGGGTTGCTGTCGCGGCTGGCAGCACTCGTCCTTCTGGGGATGACGCTGGTCATCGAGATCTTCGTCTATCCTGATGCCTATGTCGTGCATGGCCTCTGGGCGGTAGCACTACTCACGGTGATTGCCCACGGCCCCGGAAAATTCTCCCTGGACCATCTGCTGAAGATCGACGTGTCAAAGCGGACAGCACGCTAGGCGGCTCATCGCCTGATGTGACCGTCGCATTCGCCGTGGAGTCGGCTCGCGGCGCAACAGCAGTGCAGGGGCCTCGAAGGTTTCAGCTTGCGTAATGCAGGGGGCGGACGAAACCAGCGAAGCTGGCGCTCCTTGCTCAGGCTACTGGGCCGGCGTGATGCCGCACTGCTTCTGTTCCATGGCAATCTGTTCGGTGATGCGGATTGCATTCTCCGAATAGGCCTGCGTCACCGAACCCTGGTTGACGGTCTTGCCAGCGAGAGGGCTCACAGCAGCGCACAAGTGAAAGACATGCGGCGTCGCAGATTTCGCCGCCCCATTTTCTGGCGCGATCCAGTACACGATATCCTGGCCATCCGGATGCTGGGCATCCTTCGTGGCATTGGCCACGACCTGTGAATCGCGTGCGATATCCTGCGCCTGCGTGGCGACTTCCGGCGAACAGGCGGTTGTAGGCTGGCCAGACTTTATCTGGGCAGCGCACTGGTTCATGTCCTCGGTATATTGCTCAATGGACTGCGGATTGAAGTTCACGCCCATGAGCGTTGCAAGCACGGCAAGAACGGCGCCGACGCCGCCCGCAATCTGCTTGTTCTTGCCGTCCATGTCCTTGTCCATGAGAATCAGGACGATCAATGGGAGGAACGCAAGGAGTGTGAAGAATGCGCCGAGCTGGTTCTGCACGAAATAATTGAACGAGTCAGACTTGCTGGCCGGATCGCGCCTGTTGGCGGCCTTCCACATCATGCTGCCGGCAATCGCGAACACCGCAATCCCGGCGAGGATGCCGAGCAGCAGAGGCAGGTTGCCACTGTCAAACTTGTGCTGCCTGAGCAGGTAGATGCCCGCCACCTCGCCACCGATGGCAATGATCCAGGCCAGCACGGCGAAAATGCGAAGCCGTCCGGCAGAACTCTTCTGGTCCTGCGTGGCTTGCCACGCCTTGGTGACATCAACTTTCGGGGTTTGCCTGTTGTCGGTCACTTCTCAATTCCTCATATAGGCGCCATTCGCGGTCAGGGTTCGCCGTTTCCCCCGC
>CAZUKI010000214.1:2448-4959 GCA_964620785.1 uncultured Aestuariivirga sp. | reverse complement strand
GCTGCTGCTGCCAGCCGCTCGACCTCGTCGGCGGCAATCATTTTTGGCAGCGCCCTCTGCGGCCCCGGGCCTTCCACGATCAGGGCCGGATTGGTCCTGGTGTGGCCCTCGCTGTGCAGAAAAAGGTGAAACTGCCGGATGGCAGAGAGTTTCCGTGCCGCTGAGCTTTTTGCCATGCCGCGCTTCTCGAGCGCAGCGAGGTAGTCACGAATGTCGGAGGCCTCTGCCGCCTCGGCGGGCCGGGACCGCTTGTCGAGAAAGGCGAGATAGTCCTCGAGATCCCTTCCATAGGCAGCGATGGAATTGGCTGCGGCGCCACGCTCGGCGGCCATCATCTCGAGGAACCGGCCAAGCAGCCGAAGCCCGGCGCTGTTCTCAGCCCTGCCTGAGCTTTTCATGGGGCAACGACTTGACGACTTCCGTCTGCTCGGGCGGAAAGGTCGCCAGCGCATAGGCGCCGCCATAGACGGCACCGGCCAGGGCGGCCACCACAAGCAGGAATCGCAGTGTATCGGGAATGAGCATGAATGATCCGGCCTCACAATAGCGCAGAAAACCATGGAGGCAAAATCTCCTGCGAGCACGTTTAACTTCCCGGCCGGAGCGGCTAAAGCGATGGGGAGGTACAGGAATTGGGCAATGCCGAAGAACAATCAGTCCCGGGAGGTTGAAGCTGCGCTTGCCAAGCTGGGTGATCGCTCGGTCGTCCTTGTCGGCCTGATGGGAGCCGGCAAGACATCGATCGGCCGCAGGCTGGCGGAACTCCTCGGGCTGCCCTTTGTCGATGCCGATCAGGAAATCGAGGCCGCAGCCGGAAAGAGCATACCCGACATTTTTGCCGAACATGGCGAAGCCCACTTCCGGGACGGCGAAAAGCGGGTGATTGCCAGGCTTCTCGAAAGCGGCAGCCAGGTCTTGGCGACGGGCGGCGGCGCCTTCATCAACGCCGAAACGCGCGAACGCATCCGGCAGCGCGGCATCTCGGTCTGGCTCAAGGCGGACCTTGCCCTTCTCATGCAACGCGTGCTCAAGCGCGGGGGCAGACCCCTCCTCGACAACGCCGACCCCGAAGCGGTGATGCGCAAGTTGATGGAAGTGCGCTATCCAATTTACGCATTGGCTGACATCACGGTCGAAAGCACGGACGCACACCACGCCGCCATGGTCAACGAGGTGCTGTGTGCATTGGCACAGTGGCAGCCCAAGGAAACAGAACAAAATGCCTGAAACTGAAAAACTTCGCGTCGAACTTGGACCGCGCTCCTATGACATTGAAATCGGCCACGGCATCATCGCCCGTGCCGGCGAATTCCTGCTGCCACTCCTGAAGCGCCGGAACACGGCCATCATCACCGATGAAAACGTCGCGGGCTTTCATCTTGCAACCTTGGAAGCGGCGCTGAAGGCGCAAGGCATTTCCAGCACATCCCTCGTGCTGAAGCCTGGCGAGGCAAGCAAGAGCTACGCCGGCCTTCAGCAGGCCAGCGATTTTCTCCTCGCATCCGGCATTGAGCGCAGCGACATCGTCATCGCGCTTGGCGGTGGTGTGATCGGCGATCTTGTGGGCTTTGCAGCAGGTGTCGTCAGGCGCGGCGTGCGCTTCGTGCAGATACCAACAAGCCTTCTTGCACAGGTTGATTCTTCGGTCGGCGGCAAGACCGGCATCAATTCGACTCACGGCAAGAACCTCATCGGCGTTTTTCACCAGCCGTCACTGGTGCTGGCAGATCTGGCGCTTCTCAAGACACTGCCGCCTCGCCAGCGCGCCGCAGGCTATGCCGAAGTTGCAAAATATGGTCTCCTGGGAGATGCGACCTTCTTCGATTGGCTCGACAAGCGGCTTGAGAATGTCCTGGCCTGCGAACCCGAGGCAATTCACCGGGCCGTGCGCCATTCCTGCAGGATGAAGGCAGATGTCGTCGCCCAGGACGAAACGGAAAACGGCGTCAGGGCCCTTCTCAATCTTGGCCACACCTTCGGTCACGCACTCGAAGCCGCCACCGGCTATTCAGACAGGCTTCTCCATGGTGAATCCGTGGCCATCGGCACGGTCCAGGCATTCCGTTTCTCGGCACGCCTTGGGCTTTGCGCGCCGGATCTCGCAACCAGGGTCGAAGCACACTTGCGCCGCGCCGGACTTCCAACCCATGTCTCCGACATTCCAGGTGACCTGGCAAATGCCGCCCGGCTTCTCGATATCATGCACCAGGACAAGAAGGCCTCCGATGGCAAGCTTGTCTTTATCCTCGTGCGAGCGATCGGTTCCGCCTTCGTCGCCCGGGATATCGCAGAGACTGAGGTGCTCGCATTTCTTGAAGAGGATCGGCGCAGACCATGACCTTTGAAACCGGCACGGCGGTGACGATCGTTCTCGTCCTTCTGGTTTTCTCTGCCGTCCTCTCCGCCGCAAAAACGGGTCTCGCCGATGCCTCTCGCATCAAACTCGCCGATATGGCCAAGCGTGGCATTACCGGCGCCAAATCTGCTTTGGCCCTTCTGGACGCACCAGAA